>CAZEPH010000051.1:0-10928 GCA_964514075.1 uncultured bacterium
GGTCTGCCGTATCCCGGCGGGCCGGCGATCGATCGCGCCGCGCGCAGCGGGGACCCGCACGCGTTTGCGTTCCCGCGCGGGTTGCGCCACCGCGAGGATTGCGACGTCTCCTTCAGCGGACTCAAGACGGCCGTGCGCACAGCGCTCGCCAAGATCCCGGAGGCCGAACGCGCCGCGCGCGTGAACGACATCGCTGCGTCGTTTCAGGAAGCCGTGATCGCGAGCCTCGAGGAGAAGTTCGTGTGGGCGCTGCGCCGCACGGGCGTGCAGAATGCAGTTCTGGCCGGCGGCGTCGCCGCCAATTCCGCCCTCCGCGTCCGTCTCGCGGAGCGGGCGCGCGAGTGCGGCGCCACGCTGCACCTCCCGTCCT
This sequence comes from uncultured bacterium, assembly GCA_964514075.1. Taxonomy (GTDB): domain Bacteria; phylum Eisenbacteria; class RBG-16-71-46; order CAZEPH01; family CAZEPH01; genus CAZEPH01. The sequence goes on from CAZEPH010000051.1 coordinate 371, forward strand.
TCGCGTTGTGCGCCGACAATGCCGCTATGATCGCCTTCGTCGGTTCTCTCAAGCTGCAGTACAGCGGCCCGTCGCCCTGGGAGACGGCGGCCGTGCCGTCCTTCGATTCGCTTCCTCTTTCCTGGCGGTGACCCCCTACGGCTCCGCGTGAGCCGTGCCGATACCCAAGGCGGAGCCCGAAACGCCGTCTTCGGCGACTCGCTTCGCATGGGGAATGGGAGAACTACGTGCCCGGTCACATTCTCGTCGTGGAAGACGAACCGTCTGTCCGCCAAGTCCTGCGCGCGCAGTTGGAGCTCGCGGGGTATCAGGTGACGACCGCCGACAACGGGCGTGACGGCTACAACCTCGCCACACAGGTGCAGCCCGATCTCGCGATTCTCGACGTGATGATGCCGGAGATGGACGGTTTCGAAGTGTGCCGAGCGCTCCGTCGCTCACAGCACACGTGCAACATTCCGATCATCATGCTGACCGCGCGGAATCACAGCTCGGACAAAGTGCGGGGACTCGAGGAAGGGGCGAACGACTACCTCGAGAAACCGTTCGTGCGGCAAGAACTGCTGGCGCGCGTACGCGGTCTTCTCGCGTGGAGCCGCTCGCAGCGCGACGCGAGTCCGCTCACGGGGCTGCCGGGTAACGCGGCGATCGAGGCGCTCGTCGGCGACCGGCTCGCGAGTGGGGCGCCGTTCGGCGTGCTGTACGCGGACATCGATCAATTCAAGGCGTACAACGATCGATACGGGTATCGCCGGGGAGATGACGCGATTCGCTTCGCCGCGGACCTGTTCGTGGCGACGGTGGAGTCAGAGGGGCGCACGGGCGACGTGGTTGGACACATCGGCGGCGACGACTTCGTCGTGCTCACGGGTGCGGACAACGCGTTGGCGATGGCGCAGTCGATCGTGCGGCGCTTCGACGCCGGCGTGCTGCACCTCTACGAACCGGAAGATCGCGCGCGCGGCTACATCGAAACGGAAACGCGGCAAGGCGGCAGCGGACGCGCGCCGCTCATGTCCTTGACGATCGCGGTCGTCACGACCGAGGGCCAGTGCTTCACGCACTACGCCGGTCTGATCGACGTGATCGCGCAGCTGAAACGGTACGGCAAGGCGCAAGACGGCAGCATCGTGGTGCGGGATCGCCGAGGGGATACGGCGATGCCTGTGGAACCGGCAGGTACGTTCAGTCAGGAGGAACGCTGATGGCTCGCGGGCGAGTCCTGGTCGTCGACGACGAGGTCTACATCCTTCACATTCTCGACTTCAGCCTGGGAATGGAAGGCTACGAGGTCATCAGCGCCACCGACGGGGAGATGGCGCTGCAAAAGGTGCAGAACGAAAAGCCCGACCTCGTCGTGCTGGACATCATGATGCCCAAGTTGGACGGCTACCAAGTGTGCCGCGCCATCAAGTCGAACGACGACACGAAGAAGATTCCGGTGATCCTGCTCTCGGCGAAGGGGCGGTCCGTGGACCAGAAGATCGGGTTTGAGAACGGCGCCGACGACTACGTGACAAAGCCGTTCAGCCCGCGCAAGCTGATCGAGCGCGTGAACGCGCTGCTCGCGGAGCGTGACGAGAAGAGGGAAGAAGTGGCGTAGACACGCCTAGCATCCGTGACGCCCGCACGCTAGCATCGCCCCGCACAGACGGGGCGATGTCCATTTGGGCGATGGAGAGAGCGTGCAGATGAGAGAACAGGATCCGGCGCACGGAGCGAGCCCGCGGAAGCGCAGCGAGGCTCCGCCGCGCGATCCGCTCACGCACAGCGTCTACAGCATGACCGGCGCGCGGCTCGGCGGCCTCGGCACGCTGCTGTTCCTCGTCGCCGTCTGCGGCCTGGTGTACGCCGCGCGCGACGTCCTCGTGCTCCTCCTCGTGGCCGTGCTCCTTGCACACGCCGTCACGCCCATCGTGCGCATTCTCTCGCCTGCGCCCGGACGTGGGCTCCCTCGGTCGCTCTCGGCCGCCTTCGTCCTCACCCTCACGCTCGGTGCCCTCGGCTACTTCGTCGTGACGCTCGCACCGCTCCTGGCCACCGACCTCTCGCAGATGGTCCCGCGGATCCCGGATTACATTCGCCGCGTCCAGGATCTCCTCGCGCGCGTGCGCGTCAGCCAAGCCGGCGCCGGCGTTCCGCAAGAGTGGTGGGATGCGATCGACGCGCAGCTCTCGAGCGAGATGGCCGCACTCGCGGCGCGTCTCGGCCACGGCGCGATGAACGTCGTGCGGGGGACGTTTCAAATCCTCAGCCTCGTGATCATCCCGATTCTCTCGTTCCACATCATGCGCGACGGCGAGCGCATGACGGCGTGGCTCATCTCGCTCGCGCCCGCCCGGAGCCGCGACGGCGCGCGCGGACTGGCGCGCGACATCGACCACGCGCTCGCCGCGTACGTGCGCGGGCAAGCCATCGTGTGCCTCACGATGGGCGTGGTGGTGAGCGTGTTCCTGTACGCGGTGCGCTTTCCGTACGCGCCGCTGTTGGGTACCCTCGCGGCTCTGGCCGAAGCGATTCCGTACGTCGGCGCGTTGATCGTGTGCGTGGTCTACGCGGTCGTGGGTCTGTCGGTGAGCCCCACGCTCGCGGTGCTCGGTCCCGTCGGCTATCTCGTGGTGAATCAGCTCGTAGGGTTGTTCATCACCCCGCGTCTCATGGGACAGCACCTGTCGATGCACCCGATAGCGGTGCTGCTCGCGGTCCTGCTCGGCGCGGAGTTCGGCGGGTTCGTGGGTATGTTGCTCGCACTGCCGGGCGCGGCGATCGTGAAGGTTCTCGTGGATCGGTGGAGGGGGGCAGCGGCGCGGCGCGCATAGGGCAAACGCGCGCATCCCGTTCGTTGCCCACGCTCGGTCGAACCGCGCTGCCACTGGGTGTTGACGTGTGAGGCGATAGGCGAGAGTCTACATGCTCTCAAAGTCGCACCGTTCGCCCATCAATCCTGTGTAGAGGTTCTTGACGATGGCTCTCGAACTGTCCCTCCTCCTGACCGAGGCACTTGCAGGACATCTGATCCCCAATCTGCTCGAACACCTCACCGGGCATGCGACCTATGACTTCTTGAAAGACCATCAACACCAGGCTGAACGCAGAGTGTTCGGTGCGCGCTTGATGCACAATCATGATGTGCGGCGCGCACTTGAGGAGTCGTACAGACTCGCGCTCGACATGCTGAAGGACCATGTCAAGAAGGCGCCGGCGACAGCCTCCGAGCGGCGTGGCGTGTGCGAGGTGGTAGACATGCTGCGAACTCGCACCGACGATTTGTTCTCCGAGGCACCCCTTGAGAGAACCAAGGATGAGCCCATCGACACTCTCGATTCGATCGCGAGGCGGTTGCCGGACGCCATGCTGTCAGTCTCGTCGGCTCGTTCCACCCTTCTCGACTCACTGATCCGAGAGCATTTCATCGCAGACTTCGTCTTTGTCTTTCGCGAGATCGGACTGAAGACAAACGGGAGGGTGCGCGCGGCGCTCGTCTACGACCTTCTGAGCGACGTTCAGAATCGCACGACGGAGAGCCAAACCACCCTCCTGCAGATTCAAGCCGCCGTACAGGCATTGATCGACAGAGAAGAAGATGCGCCCCGTCGTGCGCTTTTCGAGCAAGCCCTCGCGGATCGATTGGGGACGATGCAGGAGAGTCTCCGGCGGATCGAGGTCGCTCAGGCGCCGCGCGAGGACGCTCCCGCCGGATTCGTCGTGATCCGCGACGTCGACGGGTCTGGAATCACGCGATATCCCCTGTTCAACCGAGCGAACATTGTAGGCCGCGATCGTCGTTGCCACGTCCCGCTCAGCTCGACCGACGTGTCGTTACATCATGCCGAGATCACCCCGGAGGCGGGTGCGTACGTCGTCAAAGACCTCGGAAGCCTGAATGGTACCCGGTTGCATTCAACGGGCGAGACGATCGGACGCAGAGTCATCCAGCCCGGAGAGAGCCTTCGCATCGGCCCGTACGTTATCGAGATTTGCGCCGTCGATCCGGCCGTGGGTCGATTCTCGACTCGCGCCGCTCGATCGGAGTAGCGAATCCTCCACTCCACACGATGACCCCGCGCGTCATCGACGATCGCTTCGAGATCGTCTCGCTGCATGCGCACGGCGGGATGGCGGATGTTTATCGGGCTATCGACCGAACGACAGAGATGCCCGTTGCTCTGAAGGTCATCGCGCCGCGCGACATGCGGTTCGCAGAGAGATTCCTGCGGGAAGCGCGGACCTTGCGTCGTCTCGATCACCCCCGCGTCGTTCGCTACCTCGCTCATGGGTGGACGAATTCTCAGACCGATGAACTCTACATCGCAATGGAGTGGCTGGACGGAGAGGATCTCGCGTCTCGCCTCATTCGTGGCCCCTTGCATTTGCTCGATGCCGCGGCACTCAGTCGCTACACGATACAGGCTCTCAGCGCAGCGCATGACCATGGCCTGATCCATCGCGATCTCAAGCCGTCAAACATCTTTCTACGACAAGGGCACATCGACGGGGCAACGCTTCTCGACTTTGGCGTTGCCGCAATGGCTGGGGGGGACGCGACGCAACTCACCGTGACCGGTGCAATCGTCGGAACAGTCGGATACATGGCGCCGGAACAGATCACGGGGGGAGACGTCGACGTTCGAGCAGATTTCTTCGCGCTCGGATGCGTATTGTACGAATGCCTCAGCGGCTCGAAGGCGTTTCCGGGAGACACCCCGCTGGCCGTCTGCAACAGAATCCTGGAGCAGAATCCGGTACCGCTGTCCACGCTCACTCAGTGCCCACGCCCCGCGGCCGACCTTGTCGATCGTCTGCTGTGCAAGGATCGCACGAAGCGTCCGCAAACGTGCGGGGACATTCTCGCCCTCTTGGAGGCAGCAATCGACGACGATGCGACCGTCTCCGCCTCAATCGGTCGTGAGGGAACGCCGTCGGCCGAGAGAACTCTGGTAGAAACGCTAGTTCTGCGGACCGCCGATGCAAACGCCCCGCTCTCGGCCCTGGCGGGAGAGAGTGGTCGCGTGTCACGGCTTCCGTCGGGGGAGTGGGCAATCGTCTTCCGCGGGCAGGGTGCAGCAATCGATCGAGCGGCGGTCCTCGCCTCCTTCGCACTGTCGCTTCGCCATCACCTTCCCGATGCAGCGATCTCTATTGCCATGCCTCTGTCCGACGACGAATCCGCGATCCCCGGAAGCGCGACGGATGCTCTTGTGCGCCTACTCGCTCGGGAAGGCGCGCCTTCACCCACGCCTATCGCGGTCGACGATGCACTGTATGAGCTGATCGAGAGGCGATTCGTTTGCGAGCGTCGCGATGGAACGGGGTACCTACTGCGCGAGAAGGGAACGGACGAAGCATCCGTCACGGAGCCCGAAGCGCCCTTCATTGGACGCGACCGTGAGATCGCTCACCTGCTGAGCGCGATCGAACAGTGCACCGAGGATCGATCGAGCCGTGCGCTGATCGTCTACGGCGAACCCGGGATGGGAAAAACGCGTCTTTGCGAAGAGGTCTGTGCCGCTCTCGCCAAGCGCGAGGGAGCGCCGCGGGTCTGGAGTGGGCGATGCTACGAGATCACCCGAGCTGCCCCCTATAGCCTGATCGCACCGCTGACGCGGCGAGTTCTTCGAATCAACGATGCAGATCCACCACTCGTCAAGCAACAGATGGTTCGCGTCGCGTTGGCCCGCTGGGTCGAGGGCGCCGCTCTCGAACGAGTGAGCTTCTTCCTCGGAGGGGTGCTCGGCGTGGAGTTCCCCTCGTCCCCCCTTGCCGCATCCTTGCGCGAGGAACCGGACATTGCCGATCGACAACGGCGGGCAACGTGGATCAACTGGCTGCAGAGTGAACTCGCTCATGCGCCGGTCGTGATTGTCATTGACGACATTCAGTGGGCGGACAACGTGTCACTCGACTTCGTCAATGAAGCGCTCCGGAGCTTGCCCGATCGGCCGCTCTGCGTCGTTGCATTCGGACGCACGGAGATCATCCGGCGCACTCCACGGCTCTGGAGTGGGCGTCGAGTGGAGGAGATGGCACTGCGCGAGTTGTCCGTCACCGCGCAAGAAAGTCTCATTCGCGAGAAGATTGGGGAGCACGCCGATCGGGAGGCGGTGAGTCGCCTTCGTGAACGAGCGGGCGGAAACGCTCTGTACCTTCTCGGTATCGCTCGCGCCTATGCGAATGGGCAAGGAGAGGTCATCCCTCCGTCGCTTCTGGCTATGGAGGAGGCGCGAGTTGAGAGTCTCGAACCGGAGTCTCGCCGCGTCCTTCGTGCGTGCAGCATCCTCGGCGACATCGTCCCCCCACGCGCGGTCGCCGCTATCCTGGGCGGCAAGCACCTGGAGAAGCATGCCCTGGCGCGAATCGAGGACCTTGCAGGTCGAGAGTGTCTCGTTCGATCGAAGGAGAACCCATTTCTCGGAGAGCCGTCGTATGCATTTGCACACAGTCTTCTCCGCGAAGCGGCGTACGCCGGCCTCACGGAAGAGGGCCTCCGGGTTGGCCACAGATCCGCAGGGGCCTGGCTCGAGCGCGAAGGCACCGCAGACGCCATTGTCGTCGCGGAGCACTTCCGCAGGGGGATCGACTTCCCTCGGGCCGTGCAGTGGTATCGGCAGGCGGCTGAGGCCTCGTTTGCCGCCGGGGATGCGAAGGGTGTCGTGGAAATCGTCGGCAGCGCCCTCATGTGCGAGCCGGTTGCAGACGCATCAGCGATACTCCTCATGCGAAGGGCGTCTGCGCTGGCAAATCGGGGGCGGCAGGAGGATCTCCTTGCCGCATGCGCCGATTGCGAGAAGGTGCGTACGTGCAGCGATCCCGGCGATCGACAATGGTGCCGGGCAACTGCACTCCATTTGCAAATTGCAGGGACACTTGGTGACGATTCTACTCAACGAAAGCTCGCGGGAGAGCTACTAGCGCTCGTCGACGCGCCACGGAAGAAGAGCGTCATCATCGCGTGGGCGCAATGCGTGGAGTCTCTCCTCGCTCGTGGGCACCGCGACACCGCAAATCAGATGGGTCACGCCGTGGAGATGGCCGTCGAGCCGATGGAGCCGATAGCGGGGATCCTTCGTGGGTGGGTTCTGCGCCAGCAGGCGGCCAGAGCATTCGACAGACGCGATCTCCCGACGGTGATGACTGCAAATCAGCGGGCCGCCGATGCCTTCGAAGAGGCAGGATTCCTGCGCTATTGCACTCTCGCGCGCACCGGGGAAGGATTTGCGGCCCTAGAACTCGGCCGGTTCGAGCATGCACGCGAGGCATCTCACCGAGCCGCCAGCACGGCACAGGCTCTCGGGATGGAGATGTTCGCTCGCATTCCGATCCAGAACATGGCGCTGGCGTGCGCGCGACTCGGCAGATACGACGAGGCGCGTGCGCTCTTGCGGGACCGGGCTGCGGTGGCCGTGGCACGCGACGACGAGCGTGCACTCTCGGAAGCGAACGCGTACGAGGTGGTCGTCCACTACCTCGCGGGCGAATACGCCGAGGCAATCGCAACAGGGTCGGATGTCGTTGGGCGGGAGGCACTGGAGCCGTCGCTCAAGGCGTACGTGCACGCCATCCTCGCGCTCGCGTTTCGCTCTCGCGGGGAGAACGCATGCGCTCTCGAACACGCGTTGTCTGCTCGGTCACTCTGTGATGCGGTCGGGCGGGTTGAGGAAGGGGAGGCGTTCATTCATCTCGCCGGTGTTGTGTGTCAAGAACGCATACGTCACGGTGAGGAGTGGGAGGCGGCCGTCACTCGTGCCCGTGCGTTTCTCGCGGAGAGGGACGCCTTCAGTCTTGCGCAATGCGCCGCTCTCCCTGAGGCTAATCAGTTGCGAGTTGCTTTGGTGGATAGTGCTTCCCACGGTTAGCAGGATGGCGAGAAAGGCCGCTCGCCTGGCGAACTGGGACGATCGATGCCGCGCGTGTCCCGCACAACCGTCGTGGCAATTGGCGCACACACTTGCGGGCACAATGCTCGAGCGATATCATTGCCGAGCGGCGTGATATCCGGACACTATGATCTAGTGGCTCGCCCCATGTGTGGAGATCCAGCGTGAAGCGATCATCATCGGCCACACCATCCGCGTTCATGCGATTTGCGCCGTACTCACCGGATCCCACGAATGCTATGCGTCCGCGCTGGCACGTTGCTGCGCGAAGCGCGACTCTCCGCCTCGCTGCCCTGTTGATCCTGGTTGGCTATCAGGTCGCTCTGGCAGACTGCCAGGGGTTCACAGGCGGATCTCTGCACGGCCCGGCAACAAACTCGCTTCTCGGCTTCTCGCTTGCCTCCGGCGATATCAATGGCGATGGCTGCATAGATGTCGTGACAGGGGCCCCGGGTGTTCAGGGTGCTCCAGGTGTCAGCCAAGGCAGCGTGACGATTCGTTTTGGTGGCTCCAATCCGCCCGCGCCCATCACGCTTGGAGGAGCAAGCGCAGACGATTCGTTCGGGTGGTCCCTGGCGTTCATCCCTGGTTACTTTGCCAGCAATCGGTCTGCGCTGGCGATTGCAGCGCCCGGAGTAAACACTCGAGGCGCCGTCTACGTCTATCGATGCGCCCCCCTCGAATTCGTTACCCGACTCGATGGCGTTGATGTGCACGGCGCATTCGGCTGGGCTCTAGCCGATGCAGGCGACATTGACGGAGATGGTCATCACGATCTCGCCGTAGGAAACAGATGGCACAATAGCAGCAGCGGTCGTGTTCTTCTCTATCGGGGAGACAGCTTTATCAGCGTCGAACTTTCCGGTGACATGTCGAGTCAGATGGGCGCAGCGATTGCGGCGGCTGACATGAACAAAGACGGATACGGTGACATCGTAGTGGCGGCACCCGGATTAGGGGTTGGCCTCGTATACGTCTACTTTGGACCGACGTTCTCCAGTGTGACCCGCTTGCCACTGCAGGGCGTGGAGAATGGCGGCGGCCACCTCGTAAGCCTCCACGAATCCACCGCGAATGGCACTGACTACCTTGCCGTACAGATCTCAGAGGGCGTGAACATCTATAGGGCGGCCCAGGGTTTTGATGGACATGTGTTCAAGGCGCTTCACCAAAGCACGACGGGATTTGGCCAAGCGTTGGGGTCTGCGGGAGATGTTGATCATGATGGGCGCGAGGATCTCTTGGTGGGAGCCTGGAATGCGCCGGCCGCACGCGCGTTTGCCTATGTCAACCTTGCAGACAGTCTCGCCTCAAGTCCGGAAGCAATCATGAGTTCTGTTGCGACAGCCGATAGCTTCGGATGGTCTGTGATCGGAATCGATGATGTAGACGGCGATGGCATTGGAGACGCTGCTGTTGGTGCGCCCGGGGATGATGCTCCTTTCCAGAATGCGGGACGCGTTGACTTTGTGCACTTGCAGTCTATTGGCTGCGGCGCAATCACGCCTGCACCAGACTGGTGCATCGGTTCGAACATTGCGAACGGCATCTTGGGTGAAGGCAAAATACTGAAAGACGTGAATGGTGACGGCTTTGGCGATGTTCTCATTGCGATTGAACATTACACGGGAACGCAAGGCCGAATCGAGCTTCACTACGGGTCACCCCTTGGACCAAGCCCCGCGGCGAACTGGTTCTACCAAGACAACGATGGGAGCTCGGGTTTCGGCGGTTACATCGAGTCCGCAGGTGACGTCGACAAGGATGGGTACACCGATTTCCTGGTGGCGTCGCCCTCCTGGAGTGTTGAGACAGGGCGCGTGCAGCTGTTTCGCGGCTCGCTTAGCGGCCCATCGGCTAGTCCGAGCTGGACGGCGAGCGGCGCAGGGATAGGCGAGCGATTCGGAGAGCGCGCAGCCGGTGGTGGGGACGTCAATGGTGATGGCTATGACGACGTCGTCGTGGGTGCGAGCAAGTACACTAACGGAGTTGGTGAAACGAACGAAGGACGTGCATATCTCTTCCTCGGTTCGGTCTCCGGAGTAGCACTCACCCCATCGTGGGTTGTTGAGTCGAACATCAACAATGCGCAGTTCGGAATTGACGTCGCAGATGCGGGGGACGTCAACGGAGACGGATTCGACGATATCGTCGTGGGAGCCCCAGGGGTGGCGAATCCGAGTCTATCCGAAGGGCGACTCTATGTCTACCTCGGGTCGGCCATCGGTCCGAGCACCAGCCCGTCGTGGACATTCGAGAGTAATCTCGACAACGTCGCAGTCGGTCAATCCGTGTCGTTCGCAGATGTGAATGGGGATGGCTACACCGACCTGATTGCGGGCGCCGCGAGCGATCTGCCTGGCCGATGCTACATATTTCATGGCTCCCCGACGGGTCTTGCGGTAACGCCTTCGCAGGTTCTTGTCGGGGATCAAGCGACCTCACTCTTCGGCGGAGAGCTGTCCAGTGTGGGAGACATGAATGAAGATGGCTACGACGATATTATTGTGACCGCGGAACGCTACGATGCACCGGAAGTGAACGAAGGGAGAGTCTATCGCTACGACGGCGGACCGCTTGGATTGTTCTCCACTCCGTCCTGGACAGCCGAAGGCAATCAAGCAAATGGAGAGTTCGGTAGTCGAATCGGCGGAGGCGGCGATGTCAATGGCGACGGGGTCGAC
>CAZEPH010000052.1:0-10728 GCA_964514075.1 uncultured bacterium
GCGCTCACCTCCGCGTGGAGCGTGCAGGGAACGGCTTCCGGCGAACGCTTCGGTCAATCGCTCGCGCTGTGCGGCGACGTCAACGGCGACGGATACGGAGACTTGATCGTCGGTGCGCCGGGGTACAGCGAAGCCTACGCCAACGGTGGACGCGTCCTCGTGTACCACGGATCCCCCGGCGGGCTGTCGAACGTCCCGGCCCGCATCATTCTCGGCACGGAAATGGGACAGCAACTCGGGGAGACCGTCGCGTACGGCGGCGACATCAACCGAGACGGATACAGCGACATCGTGATCGGCGCGCCGCTCAGCGACCACAGCTGGCTGGATGGCGGACAAGCCTTCGCGTATTTCGGCTCGGCCGCGGGTGTAGGCGCGACGGCGGCATGGTCAGCCGAGCCCAACCAGCCGGGCGCGCAGTTCGGCGCGAGCGTCGCAAGCGCAGGCGACGTCAACGGCGACGGGTACGCGGATATCGTGGTCGGCGCGCCCGCGTTCGACAACACGAACGGCGACGAGGGACGTGCGTTCCTCTATCGCGGCTCGCCCGGCGGGCTCGTCGGCGAAGGGTGGACCGCCGACGGCGGACAGGACAGCGTGAGCTTCGGCGTGAGCATCGCACGAGCCGGCGACGTCAACTCCGATGGATTCGACGACGTCGTCGTCGGCGCGGACGGGTACGCGTCAGGACAGAAGAACGAAGGGCGCGCGCAGTTGTTTCTCGGCAGCGCCACCGGTCTGTCAAACGCGCCCGCGTGGTCCAACGAACCGAACCAGGTCGGCGCGCGCTTCGGTCACGTGGTCGCATCGGCGGGTGACGTGAACGGCGACGGCTTCGGCGACGTCGTCGTGAGCGCGAACACCTCGGACGGCGGTCAAACCAGCGAAGGCCGCCTGCTCTTGTTCTACGGCAACTTGGGCGACGGGCTCGATCGCACGCTGCAGCAATTGCGTCGCGACGACTCCGGACCCGTGAGTGCGTTCGGCCGCGTCCTCGGCAATTCGTTCCGTTTGGTGGCGACAGGCCGCACGCCGAAGGGCCGCGGCGAGGTCACGATGGAATGGCAACTCGCTCCGCTGGGCTCGGGGTTCGCGGACGCGAACATGAAGCGCGGTGCAGTACGCACGACCGGCATTCCCTCGCTCGTGGGAGGCAGCAGCACGCCGCTCGACGAGACGGTCGGCGGCCTCGCGCTCAACACATCGTTCCGCTGGCGCGCGCGCTTTGCCACACCGGATCCGTACTTCCCGCGGACGCCGTGGATAGCACTCGCCTGCGTCGGGTCCGCGGAGGTAGCGCTGCGAACGTCCGACGTCGCCGATTCGGCGCGCGTCCCGCTCGAGAACCCGCACGCCGTGCGCGGCGTGCTGACGTTCGCGGGCGTCGCGCCCTCGCCGGCTCGCGGCCGCACAACCGTGACGTTCACGCTCGCGCAACCGGCGCACGTGCGCGTCGACGTGTACGCTGCGGACGGTCGCATCGTCACGACTCTCCTCGACGAACCGGCCGCGACCGGCCGGCACACCGCCCTCTGGGACGCGAGTCGCGTTCCCGCGGGCGTGTACCGCGCTCGCGTGCACGCCGGGACGACTGTGCTCACGCGTACGATCGTTCTCCTCGACTAGCGCCGGCGCTGTGCCACGCTCCGCGCGCTCCAAACCCGCACGCACCGCGCGTCCCGGTCCCGCGCGCGCCGCGGCACCACGCCGGCCGGCCGCGCCCGATCCCCTGTTGAACGGAATCGCACTCGCGTGCGTGCTCGTTCTGGGTATTGCACTCGCGTGGCGCACCGAGTCGTCGCTCGACGTCGGCTTCCACGTGGCGTCCGGGCGCTACATCCTCGCGCACCGCGCGTGGCCGCGCACCGATCCGTTCACGTACACGGTCGCGGACCACGCGTACATCGACATGCACGGCGCGTTTCAAGTGCTCTTGGCCGTGGTCACCCGCATGGCCGGCGACGCCGGCATCGCCGCGCTTCGCGTGGCGTTCGTCCTCGCGACGCTCGTCGTGATGTGGCGGACCGCCCGGCGGCGCGGAGCGCACTCCCCTGTCGTGCTCTTCGTCGTGTTCGCACTCGCCCTCTTCACGTGGGAGCGACGGTTCTTCACGCGCCCCGAACTGGCAAGCGCGCTGTGTCTCGCCGCGCTTCTCGGGCTCCTGCTCCGGCACGCGAGGGACGGGCGTCGCGTGTGGCTCTGGCTCTGCGTCCCGCTGCAGCTCGTGTGGGTGAACGCACACGCGCTGTCGCTCTTCGGGCCCGCGACCGTGGGTCTCTACGCTCTCTGCTCCGCGGCATCGCCGCGCACGCGCTCACGCGATCCGTGGATCGCCTTGGCGCTCGTGTGCGCTGCGATGTTCGCAAACCCGTACGGCGTTCGCGGAGTGACGTTCCTCTGGGATCTGCGCACGCGCCTTGATCGCAGCAACGTGTTCGCGTCGTCGATCAGCGAACTGCACTCGCCTCTCACCTCCACGACGATCGGGCAGTGGCCGCGCGCAGCATTCGTGACGTTTGCGTGTGTAACGCTGGCCGCGCTCCTCGCACGCGCGCGGCGTCTCGCACTGTTCGACGTCGCCGTGGTCGGGGTGTGGACGTGGCTCGCGGTGACGGCGGGGCGCAACATCGGACTCTTCGCGGTGGCCGTCGCCCCGATTACCGCACACGCCGCGAGCGACGTCTTCGCGCGCGTGCGGACGCCCCGCGCCGTGCGCGCCGGGTTCGTGCTCGCGTGCACGCTCCTCGCCGCCGGGTTCGTCGTCACCGGCACGTACTACAGCGCCGATCGTCGCGCAGAGGCGTTCGGCTCCGGCCCGTCGCGCGGCGTGTATCCGGTGCGCGTCGTCGAGACGATTCAGCGCGAGACGCTGCGCGGGCCGATCTATAACCACCTGGATCAGGGCGGGTACCTGATCGGCGCGCTGTGGCCCCGCGAGCGCGTGTTCATCGACGGCCGGCTCGAGGTGATGGGGGAAGAGTTCTACACGGAGTACGTGCGCTACTCGAGCGGCGGCGCGCGCGAGGAGATGCTCGCGCGATATCACCCGCGCGTGGCGGTGGTGCCGTACACGGACCTGCGGGAGATGCGTGCGTTCGCGGCGGATTCCGCGTGGGCGCTGGTCGACGTCGATGGTGTCGCCGCGCTGTTCGTGCGGCGCACGAGCGAAACCGACGCGCTCGTCCGCCGCGCCGCGCACGAGTGGGCCACGCTGAACACCGCACCCGCCTCACTCGCGGACGAGGCCGTTCACCCGCGTGCCGCAGCGCCGCTCTTCGCCGTGCGTCGCTTTCCCTGGGAGGCGTGGGGACGCGGAAACGCGTTCTACGGCTTGCGCCTGTACGATGCCGCGCGCCGGGAGTACGCGCGCGCCTTGCGAGAGTGCGGCCGCGACGACGTGTCGCTCGTCACCAACTACGCGGCGGTGTGCTTCCGGTTGGGGCGCCGCGACGAAGCGCGGGTCTGGTACACGACACTCGCGCACATGCAGCCGCGCAACGCTCTCGCGCGCGAACGGCTCGCGCAGCTCGCGCGCTAGCGGGCCGCGCGCGCGCGGCGCTTCTCGAGCTGTTCCACCACGTCCTCGGGTGCGAAGACCGTCGCGATTTCCGCGCGGCGATCCGGCCCGTGGAAGTCCGATCCGCCCGTCACGACGAGATCGTAGCGCGCGCACAGTTCGATGTACGCCTGCGTGCGTCCTTCGTCGTGCAGCGGGTAGAGCGCTTCGATTCCCGCCAACCCGTCGTCCACGAGCGCACCCAGATCGGCGTCGCGATCGAGCAGCGCCGGATGCGCGAGAACCGGCACCCCGCCCGCCGCGCGAATCAACTCGATCGCCTCGCGCGGCGTGACGTGATGCCCTTCAATGAACGCTGGCCGCCCGCGTGCGAGGTACTGGGTGAACGCCTCGTCCACAGACGATGCCTCGCCGGCCCGCACGAGCGCTTCGGCGACGTGCGGGCGGCCCACGGAGCGGCCGCGCGCCGTCGCGCGCACGTCGTCCACCGACACGTGGACGCCGATTGCGCGCAAGCGCTCGACCATCAGCGGTATGCGATCGTCGCGTTCGGCACGGATCGCGTCGAGCGCGCGTTGCAACGCCGCGCTCTCGTCGTCGATGAAGTAGCCGAGCACGTGCACCTCGCGGCCGTCCCACCGCGCATTCACCTCGATGCCGGGGACCAGTGTGATGCTGTGTGTGCCTGCGGCTGCGCGTGCTTCCGCGAGTCCGTCCGTCGTATCGTGATCCGTCAGCGACAGCACGGTGACCCCGCGCGCCGCCGCCCGCGCGACGACGGCCGACGGAGAGAGCGTTCCATCGGACGCGGAGCTATGGCTGTGCAAATCGGCGCGCGTGGAACTCATGCAGGCGGTGCAATCGCCGCGAGGAGGGCGTCATCCGCCGGAAGACCCGCCTCCGCGAACACGATGGTCCCGTCGAGCCCGACGACGTACACAGCGCGCATCGTCCCGCCGTTCGGTTTGGCGACGCCGTACGCACGGCACACCGCGCCGTCGGCATCGACGAGGAGCGGAAACTCGAACCCATACTTCTTCGCCCAGCGAATGTGCGACTCCATGTCGTCCGTGTTGATGGTCACCACCGCGGCGTTGGCCTGCTCGAACCGAGCGGCGTCGTCTCGGAAAGCCGAGAGCTGGCGGTTTCAGCCCGGTGTGTCGTCAGCCGGGTAGAAACAGATCACGAGGTTCTTCCGTCCGGCGTAGTCGCTCAGCGAAACCGGACCGCGCGTCGACGGCAGCGAGAACGCGGGCGCGGGCGCGCCCACGGGAAGCAATTCGGGCACATGTCCTCCGGTCAGACGCGCAGCGACCTTTTCCGCGAGGGAGATAGCCGCGCGCGCAAGGTCAGACTTCGACGTAGACGTCCTCTCCGTCTACCGTCACGGCGTACGTCAGCAGAGAGGCATTCGGGGCGAGAGTACACGCGCCCGTCGTCACGTCAAACGTCCAGTTGTGCCAGGGGCACGAGACCATCGGTCCCTCGAGCCATCCGTCGGACAGGGGGCCGCCTTGATGGCGGCACACGTTGCTGATCGCGTAGATCGTCCCGTTGACGCGGAACAACCCGATCTCGCGATCCCCGACGATCACGCAGTGACCGTGATCGTCGGGAATGTCGGAGAGTGTGGCGACCTTGACCTTGGTGCGCGTGTTCATGCGATCGGTTCGCGTCCCGCGAAGCCCGATTCGATGTCGTGCCAGTGCGTAATCGCATCCTCGCCGCGCCGCCAGCACAAGAACACGATGCGCCCGTCGCGCAGCGTGTGAAAGTCCACGAGTCCGGACTCGAGGTCGCGCAGCACGATGCCCATGTCGGTCAGGCGCGACAACTCCGCGTGCATGTCCTCCACGAGCGCGTCGAACCGCGCCTTCGTCTCCAGATACTGCATGTGATCCGGGCTGGACGCGGCCGCGCCGCTCGCCGACACGAGCTCCAGCACCTCGACGGAGCGCCCCAGTTGCTCCAGCTCCGCGCGGCGTTCGTCGAGCCATTCGAACGTGCGCTGGACCAGCGGGATCGTGTGGTTCGCTTCTTCCAGCGTGAACAGCTTGGGCCACTTCTGACGGTTGGCCGATCCTCCCCCCCGCCCCGCATTCGGTTCGGTCATGACCGTGTTGCTCCCTCATGGGCTGCAGCGCGCGCGAGCGTTTGCTCGGCGTGGAACGAGCTGCGCACCAGCGGACCGGACGCCACGTCGCGAAAGCCCATGGACATGCCGGCTTCCGCGTAGGCGTCGAACTGCGCGGGCTCGACGTAGCGAGTCACGGGCAGGTGGTGCGGCGTCGGGCGCAGGTACTGGCCGATGGTCACGATGTCCACGTCGTGCGCGCGGAGGGATCGCATGACCTCGACGACCTCGTCATCGTCCTCTCCGAGCCCGACCATGAATCCAGATTTCGTGGTCGTGCGAGGGGAGATGGATTTTGCCCGTCGCAGCAGTTCGAGGGAGCGGTCGAACCGAGCCTGCGGGCGGACCATCGGGTAGAGACGGGGGACCGTTTCCACGTTGTGATTCAGGACATCGGGGCGCGCGTCGAGGACGGTGCGCAAAGGCGCTTCCTCGCCGCGGAAGTCCGGGATGAGCACCTCGACCGTGCACGCGCCGTTCGTTTCCGCGCGGACGGCGTCGATCGTGCGGGCGAAGTGCTCCGCGCCGCCGTCGTCGAGTTCGTCGCGGTTCACGCTCGTGATGACCGCGTGCTTGATGCCGAGGAGCGCGATGCTTGCAGCGACGCGCCGCGGTTCGTCGGCGTCGAGCGTGAGCGGCTTTCCCGTTTGCACGGCGCAGAAGCCGCACGAGCGCGTGCACACGTTGCCGAGGATCATGAACGTGGCGGTGCCGCGGCTCCAGCAATCGCTCATGTTCGGGCAGTCGGCGCTCTGGCACACGGTGTGGAGGTTCTGGCTGCGGACGAGTTCGCGAATACGCGTGTAGCCCGCGCCGTTGGAGAGACGCACCTTCATCCACGGCGGGAGACGTCCGGCGTGCGTGGTGCCGAGTGAGTCGGCGATGTGCTTCTGCGTGGCGTTGGGGCCGGAGCGGCGGTTTGGCGCGGTGGTGTGTTCGGCGCACGCGCTGTCGTGCACGTGGGCGCTGTGCGTCGCGGGCGCGGCGTCGTTGTTCAGAATGCGCAAAGGGTCGGGGCGCAACATGCGTTCATGGTACATGTGCTGGCGTGAGAAATCTATCACCCGTGCCCGGAGGCACTCACGCTCGTCGACTCAATGCGGTCGCAGTCTTGGACCAAACCACAGATCACTCTGCTCGGCGCCTTTCCTCAGGTTCTCACTTCTCCTTGTTCCGCACTGTCTCCCATTCCCGGATGAATCGCTGGCGCGGATAGGAGTCGAACAGCGTCAGGAAAAGGCACACGACGAACCCCGAGGCGATGACAAACAAGCCCACTGTCAGGGCGTTGCTTGTCGCCTGGCCGGGGCTCGCTGATGCCCTTCTTGCGAAGGCGGCAAGCGACCCGAGCATGCCGAGGATCCCGTACGTCACGCCGATCAACGTGTTGACGTTCACACGCCCCTGCTCGAGCTTGTGCAATCGCGATTCCCACTTGAGCGCAGGTGGTGCGGCGAGGCCTTCGTAGAACACGACGATATAGGCAGCGATTCGCGAGTTGCTGTGTGCCATGTACCTCGTCAGGAGGAGCGCGATCGTCAATACGACCAGGATGCTCGCCGAGAGTATCCTGGGATCAACTCCTGACGGAGGGGAGAATCCCACAGCGGCACCGACCAAGGTAGCGCAGCCAGCAAGAAGCATGAATCTCCGATTCTGCCACCCTTGGATTTCGTCACGCAGGCTCTTGTACTCCGCCATCTGCCAGTCGTCGAGCTTGTCGTCCCTCATCCCGGCTTCCGCGGTTCGGTCTACCCGACCGTCGTCGCTTCCTTCGCGTGCTCGATGTCCAGCGCCTGCGTTTGCCGGCGGCCGTCGCCCTTCAGCTTGTCATAGCGCGGGCGGTACCCGAGTCCCCACTCCTTGGTTCGCGTGCGGTACATGAGGCGGACGAGATCGATCACGGTGTCCTCGCGCGTGAACGCCGCCATCTCGTAGTCCTTCGACATGATGATCGCTTCTTCGGGACACGCGTCGACGCACAGCCCGCACATCACGCACCGGAGCAGATCGATCTCGAACACGACGGGGTACTTCTCGATCGACTTATCGTCCTTCTCCCCCGCCACGATGTGGATGCAATCGGCGGGGCAGATCGTCGAGCACATGTAACACGCGACGCACTTGGGTGAGCCGTCGGGACGCGACGTGATGACGTGCACACCGCGGAAGCGTTCGCTGTACTCGCGCTTCTGCTCGGGGTAGCTGATCGTGGGATTCAGCTTGCCGGAGAGTTTGAGGAACATCATGCGCAGCGTGACGAGCAAGCCGCCGAATGTCGCGAGCACGGAGCCGCGCGACTTCACCTCCATCACCCTGACGCTGCCGCGGCCGTGCATCGCGGGTTTGATCGCGGTCGCGCTCACAGCCATCCCTCCGCCGATGCGTACGCGGGCAACCCGACGCCGCTCTGCGCGCCGTGCGGGGCCAGGTCCGACCACTTCATGCCGCGGAACATGTCGACGTTCTCCGTGAGCTGTTTGAACGTGGCGATCGCCGTCTCGGGCGGCGGCGCGCCGCCCGCGCGCCGCGTCAGCTCGCGCACGATCGCGCCCGCGGGCTTGGCGTCGCCGCTCGGGTGAAACGCGCGCTGAACGCGCTGCACGCGTCCGGCGAAGTTCGTGAACGTGCCGTCCTGCTCCGCGTAGCTCGCCGCAGGGTAGATCACGTTCGCCCACTGCAGTTCGTCGGACCAGGCTTCCGCGTGCACGACCACGAGCGGGATCTGTGCGAGCGCGTCGCGCACCGCGTGCCGGTCCGTGTGCCTCGTGAGCAACTCCGGACCGAGTAGGTAGAGCACCGCGATCTTCCCGGCGCGCGCCGCGTCGAGCATGTGAGCGACAGTCATGCCTCCGACCGCGGGCTCGCCGATGATCGCCGCGGCTCCCGTGTTGTTCGGGTGCGGGTCCTTCCGGCGCAGCACGATGTCCTCGCGCTCATGCGTGAGCGCGTGCGATCCGTCCGCGCGGTAATCGAGATGCGGCGTGCCGAGCGCGCGCGCGAGTGTCCGGAACGCGTACAGCGTTTCGTTTGTCGCGCGCGGGGACGCGATCATCGCGATCGTGCCGCCCTGCGCTTTCGCGTGCGCGAAGGCGGCCGCGGTTTCGTCCAGGACGTCCCCGAGCGTCGCCGGCACCTGTATGCCATTCACGCGGTGCAGGGGCGTGGTGAGGCGGTCGTCCGCGTTGAGCTGCTTGTACGCCATGCGCCCGATGTCGCACATCCACGACTTGTTCACCTCGGGATTGCGCCGCGGCAACACGCGGTACACGCGCCCCTTCTCGTGATCGACCTGGATATTGCAGCCGGTCGAGCAGTGCGGGCACACGGACGGCGTCGCGGTAAGCAGCCACACGCGTTTCTTGAAGCGGAAGTCCTTCGACGTGAGAGCGCCCACCGGGCAAATGTCCGCGTAGTTGCCCGCGTAGCCCGCGTCGAGCGGACGGTTCTCGAACGTGAAAATCTCTACACGATCACCGCGGTTTTGGAACGCGAACTCTTGTTTGCCGAGCACTTCTTGCCCGAAGCGAATGCAGCGCGAGCAGAGCACGCACCGCTCGCGATCCAACATGATCGTCTCGCCCAGGTCGATCACCTTCGCCTTGCGCACTTTGTCGTCGAGGCCGACGCGGCTGTCGTGCAGGCCGTGATCCATGTAGTAGTCCTGCAGCTTGCACTCGCCGGCCTGATCGCAGATCGGGCAGTCGATGGGGTGATTCTT
This sequence comes from uncultured bacterium, assembly GCA_964514075.1. Lineage (GTDB taxonomy): Bacteria > Eisenbacteria > RBG-16-71-46 > CAZEPH01 > CAZEPH01 > CAZEPH01. The sequence goes on from CAZEPH010000052.1 coordinate 9,373, forward strand.
GAGGAGGAACTCGAGCACGCCTTCCACCGCGTCGCGCGCCGTGTCGTTGTTCGTCGTGACGACCATGCCGTCCGTCGCGATCGTGTTGCACGCGATCTGCAGCTTCGGAAACTTCTCGATGTGCACGAGGCACATGCGGCAGTTCCCGGCCACCGTGAGGTCGGCGTGATAGCAGAAGTGCGGCACGTGCGCGCCGATCATGCGCGCGGCTTCGATGAGATTGGTGCCGTCCGGCACCGTGACGGTCTGGCCGTTGATGGTCAGAGTCGGCATGTCGTCGGGTCTCAGGTCCTGGTCTGGGGTCGCTGCGCGCGCCGCTGCCCGTCTGGGCGATGACGGTGCTCAGGGCGCGAAATCTAGCAGCTTCGGGCCGCGTTGTCCGCCGTTTTGCAGGAATGCCGGACCGACTCGGCCCGTTCGTCATGAAGATACGACGGCGCCGCGCCTTCAAAATGGGAATTGGATTCCCGATTTGCTTGCGGTCAGTGATTTCCCGCGGCAAGCGAGAGTGCTGCTTTGCGGTGAGCGCCGCGACATCCGCCGCATCCTGCATGCGACCCACCGCGCGGCTGTCCGGACATGTTTGAACTCTGCCACGTGGGGAGCGTCACCAGCGACACCGCCTCGACGCCGTCGGTCGGACCCGCATCGACGTCCGGCGCGCCGAGCGTGGCGCGAGTCAGCGTCGCCCGACGCCTTCATTCCTCCGCACGCGTGTGACGCCCTTGATCGGCCTTGCGCCCTCTAGTGCGTCTCCGCCGCCGCGACCGCTCCGCGGCGCAGGGAGCACCCGCGCTTCGCAATGTGTTCCTCGAACTCACCGCGAAAGCGCGGGAGGAAACTCTGAATCGGCATCGCGAACGCATCCGCCAGAGCGCAGATCGTGCGCCCCGATACGTTCGTTGCGATGTCATCGAGCGTCTTCAAGTCTTCCATGCGGCCTTCGCCGTGGAGGATCTTGTGCACGAGGCGATTCGTCCAACCGGACCCTTCGCGGCACGGCGTGCACTGGCCGCACGACTCGTCGGCGTAGAACTCGAGCAGCACGCTCAACGCTTCCACCATGCACGCGCTCTCGCCGAAGAGGATCATCCCGCCGGAGCCGAGCAGCGATCCCGCCGCTTGAATGCCCTCGTAGTCGAGCACCATGCGCTCCGTCTCCTCGCGCGTGAGTACGGGCACGCTCGATCCGCCGGGGATGCACGCCTTGAGCGACTCGCCGTCCGCCACACCGCCGCACACGTCGTAGATGAACTCCTTCGCGGACATCCCCATCTCGATTTCGTAGACGCCCGGCTTCGCGACGTCGCCGCACACGGAGAACATCTTCGTGCCGGGGCTCTTCGCGGTGCCGAA
>CAZEPH010000053.1:0-10617 GCA_964514075.1 uncultured bacterium
CCGACGGGTGGAAGCGCCTGCCAGACCTCGGCCGACGTCGCCGCGTCCGCGTCGAGCGACGTGAGCGTATGCGCCGCGCCCGCCCCCGTGAGCGCGGGGATCACCGGCGACGGGGGCGTTCCCGCCGCGTTGTCCGCGACGAGTGGACTCACCGCGCCGAGCGGTCCGGCGAGCAACGCGCGCGCCCCCCCGGATGCGGTGTTGGATGAACCGGTGATCCACCACAGACTCCCGCCGCCGGCCACATGCGCTGCGAGGGATGATTGCATCGCCGCGGTCAGTGTCAGCGGCGACACGTTGATCGCAATCACCGCGCGATACGCGCTCCAGCCCGCGGCGTTCGTGGGCGGCGCAGAGAGCGCCGGCGTTCCCGTGCACACCCACGCGTCACCACGCCGCACGAGCGTGGTCAGTTCGATGGACGGATCGCTCGCCACTGCATCGCGGACGAAGCGCATGTCCCAGTTGAGCGCGCCGCACACGAGCAGCACGCGCTGCCGCGTTTCGCGTACGTCGAGCGCAGTGGTGGCCGCATTGTTCTCCGCGGTGATTTCGCCCGGCACGCTGTCGGTGCGCGCGGTGAGGAAGTGCCGGCCCGCGCTGAGCGGCGGCAGCGTGAACGGCACGGATGCATCGCCGTTCGCCGCGACGCGCGCGGAGCGCGTGAACAGTAGGCGATCGCCGTCGCGCACCGTGATCGCCACCACACGATCGCTGAGGCCACGACTGCGCAGGGTTACCGCCACGCTCGTGGACTCGCCCGCAAACGCCGCGTCCGGCACGGCGACCGCCCCGATGGAGAGATCCGCGCCGCGCACGGTCGCACCGGCGCCGAGCGCGAGGACGGGCACGCCCAGCTCGCGTGCCGCGGACTGTGCGTCGCGTCCGATCGAACTCACGCCGTCGCTCACGAGGACCACGCCGGTGAGTCCGTCCTGCGCCGCGGTACGCGCGAGCCGCGCAAATGCATCGCCGAGAGCGGTGCTCGCGTTGGCCGCGGAGCCGCGCACGCCAAGGCTGTCGCTTGAGAGCGCGCCGCCGCGCGCGAGCGGGCGCACGCTGCGATCCACCGCGTACGTCCGGAGCGGCGGGAGGTTGGGTGCGTCGCGCAGCAGTGCGTGGACGTCCACCGCTTCCTGCGCGCGTGTGCGCGCACCGCGTGTGGACACATCACCGGGCCACTGCATGCTGCGCGATCCGTCCAGCAGGACAGCGAGGTGTGCGCGCGCCCCGCGCGCGCCGGATGACGCGAGAATCGGACCGAGCAGGAGCGTGAGCAGGACGGCAAAGCTCGTCGCACGCAAGATACCCAGCGTGGTTGCCCGCCGCACGCCCACCACGCGCGCCGCGCCCCGCGCCGTGTGCAGCGTGAAGAGCACGAGCAGGATCAGCGCCGCGGCGGCCAGCAGCACGCCGGAGAGTCCGCTGGAGAGAACGACCGTCACGCGATCATCCCGCCTCGCGACGCACGGCCAGCGGCGTCACCCGCGGGCGCCGCAAGTGCCGCAGGTTCACCAGTCCGATCACGACGATCTGCACGATGTTGGCCGCGAACATCACCGCGAACGCGATGACCGCCAGTTCGCGGATCTGCACGGTTGCAGCCGGCGAAGAGATGCCCGGCGCCACGAGCACGAGGACGATGAGCGCGGAGATCACCACGCCGGAGGTCTTCCCGAGCACGGTGGGTGCGATACGGACGGGACCGTGCGCGAGCCAAATATACAAAGCGCCCGCGAGCAGTAACACATAGCGCCCCACGAGCAGCCAGCACAGCCAGACGGGCAACACGCCGCTCCACGTCATGCCGATGAACGTGCCTGTCGCCACCGCCAGATCCACGAGCGGATCCATGACGAGCCCGAGGCGCGATGCCTGATGAAACCGTCGCGCGATCCACCCATCTGCGATGTCGCTGACTCCCGCGACCAGAAACGCTGCGAGCCCCACGATCACGTGTCCATTCGCAATGAGCACGATGAGGCTCGGAACCAGCTCCAGTCGCACGATCGTGAGGATCATGGGGATGCCGAGGCGCGGCGGCATGCGACCGTCGACATCGCGCATCAATCCGAGATGTAGCGTGACCCACGTGAGCGTGAGCGCGAGCCAGACGGCCTGGGCGATCAGGAAGCCGCGCGCAATGCGGGGGTCGAGAGTGAAGGAGATCACGAGCGCCCACGCAAACGACCCCGCGAGAATCGCCACGCCGCTCACGGCCACCGACCGCACCAGCTGCGGATTGTGCCAGAGCGTGTCGTGCACGCGGTGCAGGATGCGGCCAACGTACAACGCGATCGCCGCCGGCCGAAACCGCCGGCGGCGCAGATCGACGAGATATTCCTCGACGAACACCTAACGCGTATCGGACGTTGCCACGGAGTGCGATCGATCCCGAATCGCCACTTGCGCAGCCGCCAAGCGCGCGATCGGCACGCGATACGGAGAGCAACTCACGTAGTCGAGCCCCGCGTGGTGGCAGAAGTCGATGGAGGACGGATCGCCGCCATGCTCTCCGCAAATGCCCACCTTGAGCCCGGTGCGCGCGGCGCGCCCACGCTCCACCGCGAGCCGGACGAGTTGTCCCACGCCGTTCTGGTCCAGGCTCACGAAGGGGTCGGCGACGAGCATGTGCTTCTCGACGTACTCGGGGAGGAACTTGCCGGCGTCGTCGCGCGAGTAGCCGAACGTCATTTGCGTGAGATCGTTCGTTCCGAACGAGAAGAACTCCGCGTCGCGCGCGATGTCGTCCGCGACGAGAGCGGCACGCGGCACCTCGATCATCGTGCCGACCAAGTACGCGACCTTCACCTTCTCGGATGCAAGCACCTCCTCCGCGACGCGACGAATGATCTCGGCTTGGTGGCGATATTCCGCGCTCGTTCCGATGAGCGGCACCATGATCTCTGGGAGAGGCGTCACGCCTTCACGGGTTGCCTGTGCCGCCGCGCGGAAAATCGCGCGCGCCTGCATGTCGGTGATCTCCGGAAACGTGATGCCGAGACGGCAACCGCGGTGCCCGAGCATCGGGTTCAGTTCGTGCAGCGACTCCACCTCGCGCAGCATGTCGCGCGTCCGCTTGTCGTGCGCGCAGTCGTCGATCACGCGCTTCTTCGCTTCGATGTCCGCGAGAAGCGTGTGCGGAATCGGCTGCTTCTTCTTCGCGAGCGTGGCGCGCTTCGCTTCGAGCGTCTTGAGCGCACGGCGCACGGCCGCCATGGCCTTCGCCGGCGGAAGACCCGCCGCACGCAGCGCCTCCACCGACGCGACCTGCGCCAGCAGCGTTTCGCGCTTCGGCAAGAACTCGTGCAGCGGCGGATCGAGCGTGCGAATCGTCACGGGCAACCCGTCCATCGCGCGGAAGATGCCGAGGAAGTCCGCCTCTTGGTACTTGCCCAGCTTCGCGAGCGCTTTCGTGAGCGAGGTCGATGCGGCTTTCCACTCCGCACGCGCGGAGGTGAGCGCTTTCTTCGCTGCCGTGAGCCCCGCCTGCTCGCGCTTCGCCGCCTTCGTGTCGCGTGAGGCGCGTGCGGAGGCCAGCGACTTCTCGATGCGCGCCACGTCCGCTTCGCGTGTCGCGACCGCCGCGCGCATCGCACGTTCGCGCGGCGCCGACATGATCATCTGGATGACGAACGGAATGCGTTCCTCCGTGACCGTTCGCTTTCCCACCGTGCGCTGTTGGTCGAAGAACATGTGCTCGGTGCGGCAGAGACCGATGCCTTGCGCGCCGAAGTCGCGTGCGCGCGCGGCGTCTTTGGGCGTGTCCGCGTTCGTGCGCACTTTCAACTGGCGCAGCTCGTCGCACCACTCCATGAGCAGACGGAACGGCCCCGTGAGCGCCGGCTCGGAGAGCGGCAGCGCGCCCGCGTAAATCGATCCGTCGCTCCCGTCGAGCGTCAGGAAGTCGCCTTCGCTCACGACGGTGTCGCCGATCGTGATGCGGCGCGCCGCTTCGTCGATGTCCAGATCGCGGGCGCCCGCCACACACGGACGTCCCATCCCCCGCGCAACGACTGCCGCGTGCGACGTCATGCCGCCCACGCGCGTCACGATGCCCTGCGCCGCGTCCATTCCGTGAATGTCGTCGGGGCTGGTTTCCGTGCGCGCGAGGATCACGCGCGTGCCGTGTTGCACGCGGCGCACGGCTTCCTCCGCGGTGAGCACCACTTCACCGACCGCGGCACCCGGCGACGCCGCGAGTCCCTTCGCGATCGGACGCGCCTTCGCCTTCGCCGCCGGGTCGATCATCGGGTGCAAGAGTTGATCGAGGTGATCCACCGTCACGCGCAGCACCGCTTCTTCCTTGGTAATCACGCCTTCCTGCACCATCTCGACCGCGGCGCGCACCGCGGCCGGTCCGGTCCGCTTCGCCGTGCGCGTCTGCAGGATCCAGAGGCGTCCGTCTTCCACGGTGAACTCGAAGTCCTGGAAGTCGCGGTAGTGCTTTTCGAGGCGGCTCGTGATCTCCGCGAGTTCGCGGTACACCGCAGGCATCGCATCGGAGAGCGCGGAGAGCGGCATCGGCGTGCGCACGCCCGCGACGACGTCCTCTCCCTGCGCGTTCTCGAGGTACTCGCCGTAGAGCAGACGCTCGCCCGTGGAGGGATCGCGCGTGAAGCCCACGCCGGTGCCGGAGCGTTCGCCCGTGTTCCCGAACACCATGCTCTGCACGTTCACCGCGGTGCCGAGATCGTCGGGGATGCCTTCCATCTTGCGGTAATAGCGCGCCCGGTCGTTGTTCCACGACCGGAACACTGCGTCGCGCGCGAGGGCCAGTTGCTCGTGCGGATCGACCGGAAAGGCGCGGCCGCAGGATCGCTCCACCAACTGGAGGAACTCCGCGATCACCTCGCGCAAGTCGGCTTCGGTGAGGTCCGTGTCCGCGTGCCGTCCGCGGGCGCTCTTCAGGCGATGCAGTGCGCTCTCGAACACGCTCTTCTCGATGCCGAGCACCACGTTCCCGAACATGGCGATGAAGCGGCGGTAGCAGTCCGCCGCAAAACGTGCGTTGCCGGTTTGCCGCGCGAGGCCCGCGGTCGTCTTCTCGTTCAGACCGAGGTTCAGGATCGTGTCCATCATGCCCGGCATGGAGAACTTCGCGCCGGACCGCACGGACACGAGCAGAGGATTGGCCGCGTCACCGAGACGGCGGCCGAGCACACCCTCGAGACGCGCGAGTGCGGCGGCTTGCTGGTCGACGACGGCCTGCGGAAGACGGCCGGCTTCCTCGTAGTACGCGCGGCATGCGTCGGTGCTGATCGTAAAGCCCGGGGGCACGGGGATGCCGGCGTTGGTCATCTCCGCCAGCCCGGCGCCTTTGCCTCCGAGCGTATCGCGCATGGAGCCGTTTCCGTCGGCGCGGCCTTCCCCGAAAAAGTACACGAACTGACGCGTCATGCTCTCTCCTCGATTCACTGCATCCTGCTGCGAACTGGGCGCGCGGAGTATATCGACCGCGAGAGAAGAGGGTCAATGAAACCCACGGAAAACGCGGCGCGGCGTGAGATCGCTCTCACGCCGCGCGCGTACCACTGGGGAGGGGGTGCTTACTTGCGGAAGTTCTGCTTGATCGTGCCCCAGGTCGACGGCTCCACTGGGCTCGGGCATCCCATACAACCCGGAATGGACCCGGTGATGTGGCCGGTGCAGTCGCCACAGTCGTCGTCGTCGTCCCAACCGTCGTCGTCGCCGGTCTGCGTGGTGAGACCGTCGTCCTCACCGCACTCGACGCCGACGTGCACGGTGCCGGTGCCGGTGATCGGGCCGTTCAACGAGTAGAAGACGAGCGTGGCGGTGTTCGAGTCCTCGCAGTCGTCCTCGTCGTCGTCGTCGTATTCGTCGCCACCGGTCGTGACAGGGCCGTCGTCATCATGGTGGTCCTCGTCCTCGCACGCCGTGAACGTGAGGAGCGTCGTGTGGCAGTCGAACGCACCGGACCACGACGGGTCGCATTCGTGACCGTCGTCGTCATCGCCGTTGTCGTCGCCGGTGAAGAGCACCGGGGCGGAGTCGTGGCTGCAGTCGGCGTTGTCGAATTTCCACATGCCCGGCGCGCACACGCACGGACAGTTCTGCAGACCGAAGTCGAGCGTGACGCTTTCGCCTTCGTCGTCGTCATCGTGGTCCCAGCCATCGTCGGTCAGGATCGCGTGGTCGTGTTCGTGGTCGTCATCGGTCCACGAGAGGGTGACGGTGTACCTCCAGCAGCCCGCGAAGGGGCCGCTCGTCACGTATTCCGCCGTGCTCGTTCCGGTGGCGCAGTCGGTGGTTCCGGCCGAGGCACGTGCGACGAACAGGGCACCGATAACTGCCAGGCAGAGGGCGATCGATCGAACGATCGCTTTCAGGCTCAACGACATAACTAACTTCCTCCGGTCATCTCGAAGATGCAGCTTGGGTAGGGCACCGGGGGAGCGCTTCGTGAGGTATTCGGTACCGTGTCGTCCATTGCGTCTCCCAATCGTAACCGGTTTTCAGGGAGAGCTCAACCGTTCAATCAGCTGCGACGCGGGCGAGCGGAGCGTGTCGACCGCCGCGAAAAGGCTCATTGGGGAACGCGGTGCGGCGTGAGTTCGCTCTCACGCCGCGCCTGAGGCACCACTGGGGAGGTGGCGAATTACCGCTTGTACATGCTCTTGATCGTTCCCCAACTCGACGGCTCCACCGGGCGTGGGCACCCAAGACAGCCCGGAAGCCACCCCGTGATGTGACCGTCGCAATCGTCACAGTCGTCGTCGTCGTGATCGCCGCCGGTGGTCTGCATTCCGTCGTGATCGCCGCCGCAATCGAACGCGACCGTCACGTCGCCGGTGCACTCGACCGGCGCGTTGAGCGAGTAGAACATGAGAACGGCGGACTTCGGGGTCTTGCAGTCGTTGTCGTCGTCGTCATCGTCCTCACCACCGCCGCTCTGGCACGGCGTGAACACGAAGCTGGTGGTGTGGCAATCGAAGCTGCCGGGCCGTGGCCATGGCCGCGACGGCGAGAAGACAGAGCGCAGACCGACCATGTCTACGTGTTATCTTTTTCATTAGCAATAACATGAGAGTCGAGCCTCCAAAGCTAGGCAGGATGCAGGTCGAGTTGGAGGGCACCGGAGAGCATGGTCGCGAGTACGCTGGGAGCGGCACCATATTCAGCACTAGAGGTTCTTGAAGGCGGATCTCAATACTCCTGCGCCGCGAACGCTCCCCAGAGGCCGCGTCAAGCGCGCCAAGTCCGTGCGGGAGACTGCCGGACACCGGTCCGATATAGTCTCTGTCGTCGTCACGATCGTTCTAGGAGGATACGTGTCAGGCATCACACGCCCGCTCCGCCGGTTGTCCGGAGGGATCGGACCGCTAGCGATGGCCGTCATCGGCGTGATTCTCGGGATGCAGATCATCTCCCCGAATCGACGGGTCATCGAGGCCGCCATGGGCGCCGTGCTCGTGACGCTGTGCGTGCGTTTCCCGCTGTTCTGGAGCCTCGCGGTCTTCACGATCCTGCAGCTCTTCCCGCTCGGCCTGTCCATCGGAAGCACGAACGTGCTGCTGGTTCTCGCGATGTGGTGCGTGTGGTTCTTTCGCGCGTCGCTCGGCGGAGGGCGCCCCACGTTCCGCACCGGCCTCGATGCCCCGGTCTTGATGCTCCTCGGTGCGTTCCTCATTTCGTTCTTCGGGATCAACGACCCAGATCTGCTGCAGCGCGCGTTGCCCAATCTCGGGATCATGATCGGGTGCGCCATGTACTTCTACCTGATCGTGAACTTCGTCGACACCGACAGCGGGCTGGAGACGGTGGTGACGTTCATGGGCGTCGGCGCCTTCTTGATGATGCTCACAGGCCTCTTTCAAGCGATGTTTCCCGGCCGCCCGCTGATTCCCGGGTGGATCATCCCCGAGGCCGATCCGCTCCTCATGAAGGAGTTGGGTGGACTGCGCATCGGCGCCGCGTTTCAGAGTCACGACGTGCTCTCGGATTACTCCGCGGCGATGTTCTTCGTGGAGATCCTCATGTTCGCTCGCGCGCGATCCGCGAACCGGCGAGCGGCGTGGGGCGTGCTCATGGCACTCACTCTCTTCGCCATCCTCGCCACCGCGAACCGCGGAGGCATGATCGGCCTGTCGCTGGGGCTGGCCTACCTTCTCTACCGCACGCGCCGTCACGTGCGCTTCGTGCCGCTCGTGATGGGCGCGGCCGTCGGAGCCCTCGGCATCTGGGTGATCACGGTGTTCCTCGCGGACTACACCCACACCGCGTCGATGTTCGACCGTCTCTTGGGCACGAAGTTCTACGGCGTGGTGCCGGACACGCGGCGCGGGATTTGGTCGGCCGCGTTCGACGCGGCCATGACGCGTCCGTTCTTCGGCCACGGTCCCTACTACGACATCACCACCACGATCAAGCAGGTGTACTGGCCGCACAACAGCTTCATCTTTGCGTTCTACACGACGGGGATCGTCGGGGCGGTGGCACTGGCGTGGATGTTCATCGCGTTGGTCCTCCGCTCGCATCGCCACGCGGGCGATTCGCTCACCGATCCCGCGTTCAGCAAGTCGCTCATGGTGGTGCTGCACGTGCAGATGCTGACGTTCACGATCGGGCAGATGCGCACGGACTACCAGCGCGACGCGACGTACATGTTCGTCGCGTGGCTCACGTTCGGGCTGATCGCGGCGGCGGCGAAGGTGTGCGAACGGCGAGAGGCGCAGGACCGAGCAGCGGCGGCGGCGCGCGCCGCTGCGTAGTTATCGCGCGATGACGAGACGGCGCGTGAGTCGTCGCGCCCCATCGCTCGCGACGAGCAGATACACGCCCGAGGGAACGACCCGCCCGGCGTGATCGCGCAGATCCCACCGGCCCTCCCATCGCGTGCCCCCGCTCCGCACCGCGGACGCCTGCACGTCGGTGACGCGGCGGCCGTGGGCATCGAACACCCGCACGATCGGCGCGCATCCGTGCGTGCAGCGAATCGCGAGCGAAACGGCCGCGCGGGCCGGCTGCGGACCGGACAGCGCGAGGATCATCGGATCGTCCGGATCACCGCCGACCAGTGTCGGTGTGACGGCGAGCGCGGCGACGCCGCGCGGGACGCCCCAGCCGGAGAGGGTATCCGGCGCACTCGCGCGGTTGGCGGTCGCGCGCAACGCATCACCCACGTCGACCGGGGACCAATCCGGATGCGCCTGCAGCAAGAGAGCGCAGAGCGACGCGACGAGCGGCGCGGCGAACGACGTGCCACCGCCGTAGCCGTACGCGAGCGAGTCGTTGGGGTTGATGACTGCCGTGCGCGAACCCATCGCCATGAGATCCGGCTTGATGCGCCCGTCCGCCGTCGGGCCCACGGAACTAAACGACACGCGCATGCCGAGCGAATCCACCGCGCCGACCGCCAGCACGGAGTCGCCGTCGGCCGGGGCGAGAACGTGGCGCCAGGTGTTGTTGCCCTCATTCCCCGCCGAGTTCACCACGACGATGCCCCGCGCAACGGCCGCGTCCGCCGCGATCGTCGTCGTGGCTGTATTGCCGTCCATGTCCGCGTAGACGTACGGCGAATCCGTTCCCACGAAGTTGTATCCGAGGCTGCTCGAGACCACGTCCACGCCGAGGCTGTCGGCCCACTCGATGCCCGCGACCCAGAAGTCCTCTTCGATGCGCGTCTCGCTGAGGATGTTCTCGGTCTTCGCCAAGGCGAAGCTCGCATGTGGCGCACCGCCGATGTACGTCCCCGGCACGTTCCCCGCGATCAGCCCCCACGTTTGCGTCCCGTGGTCGTCTTGCTGCGGCACATCCTGCCCGGTTTCGTTTTCCACGACCGCATCGCCGTGGATCATGTCGCGTGTGCCGGCCACCGTGGCCCCCACCACGGCCGCGTGCCGCCGCGTGAACCCCGTGTCGAGCACACCGATCATCACGCCCTCGCCGCGATACCCGAGCGCGTGCAGGCTGTCGATGCCGACCTGCGCGAGCTGCGTGTGCGTGAACTCGCCCGGCGCGGACGGTGCGCGCGTGCCGGGCGGCGCGCTCTCGGGCACGGGCGGCGCGGGTGCGACGCGGTGCGCGGCGACCAGATCCAATCGCTGCACGATCGGCAGGGCTGCCACTCGCGGGAGATCGCGGACCCGCACGCAGCCGCTCACCGCGCGCAGCCATCGACTCGTCACGCGCGGGCGCAGCCCGGCTGCGGCGACGGCGCGCACGTCGGCGTCGTCGAGCCGTGCATCCACCGGGTCCCCAAGGGACAGAGGAGCGCGCTGGGCCCGGCGCGCGAGCGCCCGCGGAGAGAGCGCGGTGCCGGCGCCGGCGCGATAGCGGAGGTACACCCACACGATTGCGGAGTCGTCCGGCGCGGCGGTCGCGAGTCGCGCGGCCAGTCGCGGACCGATCGGACCGGCCGCATGCGCACGCGCCGCTCCCGTGCACGCCGTCAACACGAGGAGCGCCGCCAACCAACGCACGCCTACTTGTTGCTCCCGCGAAAGACACCCTGCCAGTTCTTCACGGGGAAAATCCATGCGTGCCACAGCTTTCCGTAGTACACGATGAACGTCCCAAACATGATCAGCGTCACGGTGAGCACGATGTTCACGAACGCACGGCGCAGCATGCCGCGGCGCGAGCAGCGATACAGCC
>CAZEPH010000054.1:0-10478 GCA_964514075.1 uncultured bacterium
CACGACCCAGAAGCTGTCGGCTTCGCTCCCTTCATGCACGAGAAACTCCCCGGCGCGATAGACCGCGTTGCGCCCGCATCCCGCGATCAGCGCGATGTCCTCGGGGCGCATGTCGGCGAAGAACGGCAGTTCCTCGAGCAGGGCGGTGGTGTCATGCATTTCCATGGGTCGTCCTTTCCGCGCGGAAGCGGGGGAGTTCGGCGGTGACATCGATGCCGACGGGACACCACGTGATGCAGCGGCCGCATCCGGTGCACCCTGCGACGCCGAACTGGCGCTCCCAATTCGCAAACTTGTGCGTGAGCCACTGGCGGTAGCGTGACGCGGCCGAGGCACGCACGCTGCCGCCGTGCACGTAACTGTGATCCAGCGTGAAGCACGAATCCCACCGGCGCCACCGCTCGGCGTGATCGCCCGTCAGATCCATCGTGTCCTCGACCGTCGAGCAGAAGCAGGTCGGGCACACGAGCGTGCAGTTCGCACAACTGAGGCAGCGCGTCGCGATCGCCTCCCAGTGCGGGTGCGTCAACGCCTGAGTGAGGGCGTCACCCAGGCCGCCCGTGTCGAGACGGCGATGCTGCCTCGCGCGTGCATCCTCCACGGCAGCGTCTGCGGCGGCGATGTCCGCCGCGCTCGCCTCGGCGAGCGCGAGGGTGTCCAGAATCCGTTTGCCGGCCGCGGTCGCTGCGTCGACGAGGAAGTGGTGGTCCATTTCGGTGAGACGCACATCGTATCCGGACTCGACGGCCGGCCCGCTGCCGAGCGACGCGCAGAAGCACGTATCCGCCGCGCGCGTGCACTCCACCGCGAGGAGCAGGACGTTCGCGCGGCGCGCCGCGTAGCGCGGGTCGTCGGCGAAGACGCGATCCTGCACGTGGATCGCGGCGAGGTCGCAGGCTCGTACGCCCAAGAACGCGCGGCGCGGCACACTTACCGCGTCGGGTGCAAACGTGAGTGCGGTGCCAGACCGCGTCGAGGAGAAGAGCCGCTCGCGCGCGGGGAAGAGGTACGGCTTCCACCCCTGCGGTCCGGACGCGTAGCCGAAGCAGGTGTCGCTCTCGCGATGGTCCAGCGTGTAGCGGCCAGGGGCTTGGTGATCGGTCCATCCCACCGGCAACTCGGCGGGCGACGTCACTGCGTCGTGCACGATGGCCCCGTCGCGAGCGACGGGTGCGATGATCGTGTATCCGTCGGCGTGGAGGGCGCCGAAGAGTCGTCCCATGTCTGCGCTCCGCAGACGGCGACGTGCGTGTCGCACGGGAACCTCCTTCCTCCTCACGACGACAATAGCAACGTCGCTCACCCACGGGAGGCGGATTCCGACGCATGTCGACAGAGGCACATCCTACCAACGAGACCCTTGTGTGCCGCGCCCGTCGCGCGGCCACTGTCCAGCAGAGGGCCGAGCGTCAGGCAATCGCGGCCCCCGATCCGCTCGTGTCTCCGCGACCGATACGCGACCGGCTCGTGTGTTGACTTCGCCTCCGCCGGCCGCTAGCGTTTTCCGAGCTGGCAGATCACCGCTCCATCGGCGAGCCGTGCCGGCTACCTTCCTGCCGCTCCTTTCATGCCCCCCTACATCTCGATCATCTGATACCTCGGTCCTCGGAGGATCCGTGCTCACATTGCGCACCCCGCACTCCGCACGCCTGCGCGTGCGTCGATTCGCCTCATCCCTCGTTTTGCTGGTCGCGATTGCGTGCACGCTGAGCGCTGCAGCGACGCGTGCCGGCGCGGATACGCCAACAGCCGGCGAGGTGATCGTCGGTCAACCTGTCACGCCGGCCGCGTCGGTCGTCGTGAACTTCCGCGATCTCGCGCAGTGGGAAGAAAAGCTGCACCCCGGGCTCGGCGTGCCGCGCGTGCACATGAACGAGATGAACGAGGGGATCGAAACCGACGAAGAGCCCGGCGCCCGCAACGCCCCGCTCAACACCGACGTGACGCCGCCGCCGTTCGTGCCGTTCGTCGCGTCACCGAGTCCGACGAAGACCTTCATCGGTCTGGACGACATCCCGATGGTGGACTCGAGCTACATCGTGATCCCGCCGGACGTCGGCGGAGCGGTGGGACTCACGAAGGTGATGGAGTGCCTGAACAACAATTACCGCATCATGAACAAGGCGGACGGCTCGGTGGTCAGCACTGTCGGCACCGCCACGTTCTGGGCAGGCACGGGCGCGACCCTCAACACGCTAAGCGACCCGCGCATGGCGTACGACCCGTACAACAACCGCTGGCTCACGACCATGATGTCGGACTTCGGCACGACCAATTCGTCGTTGCTGCTGGGGATGTCGCAGACGAGCGACCCTAGCGGCGCGTGGAGTTTGTACCGCGTCGTGATGTATGAGAACACCACGACCGCGTGGGTGGACTTCCCGATTCTCGGGTTCAACAAGAACTGGGTGGCGATCAGCGTCAACATGTACTCCACGGCAGGAGGGTTCTCGCGCGGCAAACTGCTCATCGTCAACTATCCGAACTTGCGTGCCGGCACGTTCACGCCGTTTACGATCACGCGAGCGTCGGGCGCGGGCTTCTGCATGGCGCCGTGCGTCACGTACTCCACGACGAGCGACACGCTGTACGTGCCCCTTCACCTGAGCAGCGGCAGCGCGACGTACGAACTCGACAAGATCACCGGCACGTCCACGCCCGTGTACTCGACGAGCGCGTCGCAGATTCGCCCCGGCGGCGGGTGGGTGGCGACGAGCGGGAACCTGCTCCCGCAGAGCGCGCCCAACAGCGGAACGAGCGCGTGCGGCGCCACCCCCTGCACCATCGAGACGAGCGACGCGCAGATTCGCTCGGCGCCGACGTATCGCGGCGGTGTGATCTACTATGCGCAGACCGTCGGCTTGCCCGCCGGCACCGCGACGCATACCGGAATCCAGTGGACGAAGCTCACCACGCCGAGCGGCGCGTTCGTCGACGGCGGACGCCTCGAGGATCCCACGGCGACGGGCACCAATGGCGGGAAGTGGTATGCGTTTCCGCACATCGCCGTGAACGCGGCGGGTGACTTCATGGTGGGCTTTTCGCAGTTCTCTTCAGCCCAGCACCCGTCGGCCGGCTACGCCGTGCATCTTGCAGCGGATGCCGCCGGCACGATTCGCGATGCATTCATCTCCAAAGCGGGAGACGACTACTACCACAAGGACTTCGGCGGCGGACGCAATCGCTGGGGCGACTTCAGCACCGTGCAGGTCGATCCGTCGGACGACAACGGTCTCTGGGCGATTCAGGAGTACGCGAAGGCCCGCGTCAACACGGACGACGGCGTGACTGGCTCCAACGGCAGCCGCTGGGGCACGTACTGGGCGCTCGTCGGGTCGACGCCCACATTCACGATCACGGCGACAGCGGGACCGAACGGCACGATCTCCCCGAGCGGCGCAGTCGTCGTAAACTCCGGTGCGAACCAGTCGTTCACCATCACGCCGAACACGGGCTATCACATCCTGGACGTGCTTGTGGACGGCGCGAGCGTCGGCGCGCTGGCGTCGTATACATTCACCAACGTCACAGCGAACCACACCATCAGCGCGACGTTCGCGATCAACACGTACACGATCACGGCGTCGGCTGGGGCGAACGGCAACATCGCGCCGAGCGGCGCGGTCGTGGTGAACTCTGGTGCGAACCAAGGCTTCACCATCACGCCGGACGCGGGTTACCACGTGTCGGACGTGCTCGTGGACGGCGCGAGCGTCGGCGCTCTGACGGTCTTCACCTTCACGAACGTGACGGCGAACCACACGATCAGCGCGTCGTTCGCCATCGACACCTACACGATCACTGCGACGGCCGGGCCCAACGGCAGCATCGCGCCGAGCGGCGTGGTAGTCGTGAACTCCGGCGCGAACCAGAGTTTCACGATGACGCCCGATGCCGGGTACCACGTGTCCGACGTGTTCGTCGACGGCGGGAGCGTCGGACCCGTGACGGCCTACACCTTCACGAACGTGACGGCGGACCACACGATCAGCGCGTCGTTCGCCATCGACACCTACACGATTACGGCAACGGCCGGCCCGAACGGCACCATCGCGCCGGGCGGAGCGGTCGTCGTGAACTCCGGTGCGACTCAGTCCTTCACCATCACGCCGGACGCGGGCTACCACGTGCTGGACGTGCTCGTCGATGGAGGAAGTGTGGGCGCCGTGGCCGCGTTCACGTTTACGAACGTGACCGCGGATCACACGATCGACGCGAGTTTCGCGATCAACACGTACACGATCACGGCAACGGCGGGGGAGAACGGCAGCGTGTCGCCGAGCGGTCCGGTCGGCGTGAGTTCCGGCGCGAACCAGGCCTTTACGATCACCCCGGATGCGGGTTACCACGTGTTGGACGTGCTCGTCGACGGCGCGAGCGTCGGGCCAGTGACCGCCTATACGTTCACGAACGTGACGGCGGACCACACGATCGACGCGAGCTTCGCGATCGACGTGTACGCGATCACGGCCACGGCGGGTGCGAACGGGATCATCGACCCGAGCGGCGTGGTGAACGTGAACGCCGGAGTGAATCAGCCTTTCACGATCACGCCGGATGCGGGCTATCACGTGCTCGACGTCCTCGTCGATGGTGCGAGCGCCGGCGCGGTGACGAGCTACACGTTCACCGCGGTCGCGGCGAACCACACGATCGACGCGTCGTTCGAACAGGATCCGACCGGCGTGGTGTCGGAGACGCTTCCTCCGCCGACCCGACTCACGATCGGCGCAGCGCTCCCGAACCCGTTCACACGACACATCGAGTTCGTCATCGGTACTCCACGGGCGGAGCGCGTGAGTCTGACCGTGTGGGACGGCGGCGGGCGCCGTGTTGCCACATTGACGCCGCAGACGATCGCGCCGGGCTACACGACGGTTTCTTGGAACGGGAACGACGCAACAGGCCGCCCGGCTGCAACCGGCGTGTACGTCGTGCGCGTGGACGGCGGCGGACGGCACGCGACGCGCACGATCGTCAAACTGCCGTAACCGGCAGCGCAGCATCCGAAGGGGCCGGCCCTCGGGGGGCGGCCCCTTCCTCGTCCGGCCGGCGGGGCCCAATCGCCCCCTTGCTAATCTGTCAATGATCTCTTAGTGTAGAGGTCGCCAAGTTGGCGGTACTGCCATTGCACCTAACGCACCTTCATCCTTGCGGGAGAGTCTCGTTCCTATGCATGTGCGCAGCGCAGCCGTGCTCCTATTTCCCCTCCTCCTCGCTCCGTCGCTCGCGCACTCTGCGGGCTGGATTTCCAGCATCACGCCGCTCAACAGCGGTTGTGTGAGCGGTCCGAATCCGACAAACAACAACAACGTTCGCGCGTGGGACATGCAGCCCGGCAAGACGTACAAGGTCACGTTGAAAGACGTGACGAACTGCGCCAACGGCGGCACCAACGCGAGCATCGGCATCTACGTGAAGCACTCGATCCTGGGCAACACGTTCCTCACCGCGTCGCTGGTCTCAACGGGAACGTACACGTTCAACTACACGGTCCCGGCCAACGGCTGCGAAACGTTCCCGGTGCGCTACTGCGCTACGCAGGGTAGCCCGAACAGCGGTTTCGCGGCAGGCTTCCAGGCGGGAACGGGGACCACGGTTCACCTACGTGCGTCCACGTTCCAAGCTGGGTGCACGTTCCCGGTGGAGATTTCCTGCACCACCACTCCGGTGGAGCCGGCGACATGGGGCTCGATGAAGTCGATCTATCGCTAACCCGACCGGATCCGCAGTGACAGAGCGAGCCCCGCGGCCTGCGCCGCGGGGCTCGCGTGTTGTGGATCGGAGGGTGCCGTGAACGCTCATACGGCACGACGTACTACGACGGCGAGCGGAGCGAGCCCGATCAGCAACGTCGTCTTCGACGCCGCGGCCAACTTGTGCGGGACCTCGAGTGAAGGCGGCGCCACGGGATGCGGATGCGGCACGCTGTTCGTTTGACGCGACGCGTCGACGGACTAGCGCCGTGAATGAGCGCGCAGACGCTCAGGCCAAAAAGATGGAGGCGGCGACCGGACTCGAACCGGTGAATAACGGTTTTGCAGACCGTTGCCTTACCACTTGGCTACGCCGCCGGAGGTACGTCTGATACTGCAGCCTGGGGAGAGGTGACTCCTGAGGAATGGGCACCGTAGCACCGTCGCCGCGCCGTGGCAAGCGGCGCGGCGATGCCGGTTCTCGCGTGCATTATTCCATCCGGACGATCCGCTGGGTCACGCACGCGTCCATCGTTTCGACGCGGACAAAGTACACGCCAGCCGGTGCACGGCCGCCGTTCTCCGATTCTCCGTCCCACGTCAGCAAAACGACGCCCGCGTCGCACGACCGTGCCTCAGCGAGCGTGCGCACGAGCGACCCGCGCGCATCGTGGACGACCACGCGTACGACGGACGCGCGCGGCAGTGACAGCATCAGCGTGACGGCCCCGCGAGACGGACACGGTGCGATGGGAGACATCGTGACGCGCGTATCGACCGGCGGGTCCACGGGGACACCCGTGGGATTGCCCGCACGGTAGAACGTCCCCACGAAAGGCCGCGAGTTGCACTTCGCGCCGCGTGCGTCGACGGCCGTGACACTCCAGTAGTAGGGAATGGCGAAGTTGAGCGAAAGCGACACGCTGAGCGACGTGCCGCTGATGCCGGATTGGCTGAACACGCCTCCCTGCGGCGGGTTCACCGTGTCGATGGACACTTCATAGGTGATTGCGTCGCCGTCCGGATCCGTGGCCGCACTCCACGACAGCGCGAGCGGTAGCGTCGAGACCGCCGCCCCCTCGAGCGGTGCGAGGAGCGCGGGGCTCGTGGGGTGCGCGTTCGTCCACGGTCCACCCGTTGTCCACGCTCGATAGGTGACGTAGTCACTCACGCCGTCGCCGAGTCCTGCGGGATTGTGGTCCGGTGGCCCGGGGCTCGGGTCGTATGGGCCCGTCGGGTCGCCCCACCAGCAATCGAGCGCGGCGACCATCGGCGAGATGGCGGCGTTGGACAAACCCGCTCCCGCGTTGTTCAGGAAGTCGCAATTGACGAACGTCGCTTCGGTGGATGCAAAGGACCGCGCACCGTCGATCGCATTCAGGGCGAACAGCACGTTGTTGACGAGGAGGCGCGCGCTGTTGGTCGCGAGGCCGTTCGTTGCCGAGTGCAGTGCGCCACCGCCGCTCCACGTGATGGTGCCGGCCGACCCATAGTCGGTGCACACGTTGCTCCATCCGGAACCGCCGCCGTACGTCACCCATGTACCCTGCAGCGATGCGCTCCCGCCGTTTCGAATGGAGACTCCAGCCCAGTCACCCGCGGCAGGAGCGGTGGCCGCGCCGTTGTTGTTCGTGTCGCCTCCGCGCACGTCGTCCGAGAGCGATGTGAAGTACACGCTCTGGTCCACTTGTGCGGGTGCGGTGCTTCCCGTCGTGTAGAGCATGCCCTCTACGAGAAGGTATGACGCAGCGTCGCGGCCCTTCACGACGGCGGCCGCGGCGATGGAAAGCGTGTCGCCGGCCGGGACGACGGCTTGAGCGAGGACGTACGGGAGCAGCGGATTCGCGGCCCACGTCCATGTAGCCGCCGGCGCGGTGCCGCCGAGCGTTCCGGTCACGTATATGCCGTTCACTCCGTTACCGGTTCCCGTGCATCCGGCTCCGATCTGTCCGAAGCTGTTCATCAACACAAGCGGAAATTGCGCGTTGCTATTCCCCGAGCAACTGTCGATGACGGCCGGAGCCGACGGCATCGACAGCACGCATCCGTGAACGGCGTTGTTGTTGAACGACAGCGCATGCATCGTTGCCGTGGTGGCGACGAGATTCACGCCGCTCGTCAAACTCGAATGGCTGCCGCCGCCGAACCACGTCACGGAGGACGCCACGCCGTAGTCGGTGCACAGGTTGCTCCATCCGCTGTTTCCGCCGAATGCAAAAAACGTGTGCGCCAGCGCGGCGCTACCCCCGAAGCGGATCGACACGCCGGTCCACTCACCCCTCTGTGGTGCGGCGGCACCGCCGTCGTCGTTGCTGTCACCGCCGTGCGCGTCATCGGCGAGCGACGTGAACCACACCGGACGTGCGGCGGTCCCGAGCGTGCGGAGATGTCCCTCCACGATCAAGTGTCCGTTGCGGCTCGGCCACTCGCCTTTGACCACCGCGTTCGCCTCGAGAACCAGCGTGTCGCCGGCACTCAGAAACGGGCTCTGCAGGATGTAGGGAAAGGAGGCATTCCCTGCCCACGTAAACGACCCGTGCACCGGGCCACCGAACACGCCGTTGATGGAGATGCCGTTATACCTATTGCCCGTTCCGTTCAGAACGCCGATCGATCCCGGATTGGCGAGAACCGTTATCCCGTACTGTCCGTTGTCGGTCGCTGTGAGAGAGTCGAGGGTCGGCGGGATTGTGGGCATGACGCGGAAGCCGTCGAGCACATTGTGACCGAACGAGACGTTGCGGACGGTGCATGTGATTGAGGCAAGGTTGGCGCCGTACGTGGCGCACCACGTCGACGAGCCGCCGATCCAGGTCACGTCGGTCGCCGTGCCATAGTCGGTGTGAAGGTTGCTCCACGCACTGTTGCCGCCGTACGCAAAGTGCGTGTGCGCGAGGGTGGCGCTGCCGCCGAAGCGGATGGACACACCGGCCCAGTCCGCTCCATGCGGCGTGCTACCGGCGCCGTCGTCGTTGCTATCGCCACCGTGAGCATCGTCGGCGAGCGACGTGAACCACACAGGCTGCGTGGACGTGCCGAGCGTTCGGAGATGCCCCTCGACGATCAAGTGTCCGTTGCGGCTCGGCCACTCGCCCTTGACGATCGCGCCAGCAGCCAGGGTCAGCGTGTCGCCTGCACGGAGGAAGGGCGACTGGAGAATGTAGGGAAACGTCGGATTCCCGGTCCACGTAAACGTCCCGTGCGCGGGACCGCCCACCGTGCCGCCGATCGAAATCCCACCGTACGTGTTGCCCGCTCCGCTCAGGTGTCCGATTGACCCGGGGTTGGCGAGAATCGCCATGCCGTACTGACCGTTGTCGTTCGCGATGAGCGAATCCAGCACGGCGGGATACGTGGGAGTGAGGCGCAAGCCGTCGAGCGCGTTGGCGGTGAAGGTGACGTTGCGAATGGTCGTCGTTGCCGTCGTGAGGCTGGCCCCGTACTGCAATCCGTGACTCGAAGATCCGCCGGCCCACGTGACGTCGCTCGCGACACCGTAGTCGGTGAACAGCGTGCTCCATCCGCTCGCACCGCCATACGCGAAGTGCGTCTGAGCAAGAGAGGCGCTGCCGCCGAAGCGAATGGAAACGCCGGCCCAATCGCCCGGTTGCGGGAGTGTGGCGGCGCCGTTGCCGTTCGTGTCTCCGCCGTGTGCATCGTCCGCCAATGAGGAGAACCAGACGGGTTGTGCCAGCGTCCCGAGCGTGACGAGCCGTCCCTCGACGGTGAGCGTCGACCCCGCGCCGGTGCCTTTGAGCGTCGCGCCCGCCGCGAGAGCAAGCGTGTCACCGCTGGAGACAACGGGGTTCACGATGATGTATGCGATCGCCGGATTTCCACGCCATGTGAACGTCCCGTTGAGCGGGCCGCCGACCTGACCGGCCACGCTGCATCCATTCGCGCCGTTCCCGGAACCCGTGAGGAAGCCGATGGTGCCGGGATTTGCGGTGATGCGGAACGCGGTCCCAGCGTTCCCCGTCGCGGTGAGGGAGTCCAGCGTGGGCGGCGAGGAGGGGGTGATGACGAATCCGTCGCCGCCGTTGTTCGTCACTGAGACGTTGCGAACGACGGCGGAGGCGGCGGAGATCGAAACACCCGCGGTCAACGAGCGGTCCACCAGGCCGCCGTTCCACGAGAACGACGCGATCGATCCATACGTTGTTGCTACCGCTGCCGGATACCCTCCGCCGCCTCCGTACCGCACGGTTGTGTGGGATAGCGTTGCGGTGGCGCCGTTCTGAATGTCAATCGCGCACCATTGCCCCGGGGCGGGTGAGGGGTTGCCGGTTGTAAACGTGACGTTCTGGGACGGCGTACCCTGCGTGACGAGCGTCCCGGTGACGGTAAACGCGCACAGGCCCTGAAACAGCACTTGCACGCCGCTGTGAATCGTCAGTGTCTGCCCGGTGGGTACGGTGACATGTCCAACGACGATGTACGGGCTGCCAGCGACGGTCCAGGTGCCGGATTGAGGGCCGAAAACATCGGTCGCGCGAGCACGGGTGGAGAAACAGGCAAGGGTCAGAAAGCCCATGATGCAGCAGCGCACGCCATACATCACACACCTCACACGAGAGCGAATGTTCAGACTCGCTCCCGCACGGTGTCTCACGCGATCGTCATCGATGCCCGCGCGCGCGAGTCCACGTAGACGCTATCACCGTCGCCGCGGCCGCGCGCCGTAGACTCTGGACGGATGACGTGTGGCACCGCGGACGATCAGTCCAGATCCTCCGTGTGCTCCATCGTGCCGCCGTCACCGCCGGCACGTTCGAAATAGAA
>CAZEPH010000055.1:0-10435 GCA_964514075.1 uncultured bacterium
TCGACAAGCTGCTGCGGTTGATGGGCGCGCCCGCAAGCGGCGCCGCGTGGCGCGCGGAGGAAATGGAGTGAGACGCGGATGGATCGTCGCGTCGTGGATTCTCGTGTGCTGCTCACCCTCCGTGGCTCACGGTGTCGCCGACGAGACGATCGCGCGGGCTCTGACGGATGCTCGCGACGCCATCGCGGCCGGCGATTACGTACGCGCGGTGAGCGCGGAGCGGGTGCTCGGCGCCGTTACCGGAGATGCGGAGGCGCTCCGCCTGCGCTCCCGTATCCTGATCGCGGTCGACGATCTCGCTCGCCTGGACGCCGCCAGCACCGCATACGTCACGCGCGACCTTCCGGCGACCCGAGCGGCGAGCCGCGTCGCGCGTGGAGACCTCGCACGCCTGCTCCTGCAGTGGGACGCCGCCGACTCGTCCTACACGGCGGCGCTCTCGTGGGCGGCGACGTCCGATGCTCCGCAGCGTGACAGCGCGGCGGCGATCGCCGGTCGCGCGCACGTGCTCCTGCACGCGTTGGACTACGACGGTGCGCGCGAGCGCTTCGAGGGCGCGATTGCGCTGGATTCCACCGACGCACGGTATCGCCTCGGACATGCGGAAGCGCTCATCCGGCTCGGGCTCGTGCGGGACGCAATCGCCGTTCTGCGCGCGGCCGTCGCGATCGCCCCCAACTCGGAGGAGGCGCACTACTACCTCGGCAACGGGTACACCGATGCGAACTACACGGAGTTGCCGTCGCGGTGCGTCGGAGCGTTCCCCTCCCCCGCGGACAGCCTGACGCAACGCGCGATGGCGGCGCTCGCGACGCGCGCGCACGCGCACGCGGACGACGCACTCGTGCGCGACCTGCGAGCCTTCGCGCACGCGCACGCGGGCCTCGCCGAACCGTGGGCGTTGCTCGGCGCGCTCGAGTGGGCGCGCGGGGAGCCGGACAGCGCGATCGCCCGCTTCCGCCGCTCACTCGCCTGCTGCCCCGACTACGGCCGCGCGCACAACGGTCTCGCGAAATCGCTTGAACGCAAGCGCCTCGCCGCCGACGTGCATGCGGCCGCGAACGAGTCGCTCTTCGCGGCCGCTCCGGTGCCGGCCATCGATGGCATTGAGCGCTTCGTCGTCAACTACGGGTCGCTCACGCCGCGCCAGCAGAAAAGCGTCGCGCTGTCGATCGCACCGTGGGCGCAGTTCGTGCCAGTGCTCGTCGCCAGCGGTGCAACGTACTACATCAAGCCGCTCGACCAGCGGCTCTCCGAGTCGCCGCACACGGCGTCGCTCCGCGACCAGCGCATCGATTACGACTCGCGACTGTGGGACGACGTGCGCGGGTGCGGCGGGCACCACACGGTGACGGGCGCCGAGGACGTGGAGCGCACGATCCTCGGGCGATACAACACCGTGCTGCACGAGCTCTCCCACCAAGTGCACGGCGTTCTGCCCCCCGACGTGCAACATCGCATCGATGATCTGTATGCCGCAGCCAAGGCGCGCAAAGAAGCCGGCGCCGATGCCTTCGTATCGCGCTATCAGTCCGGCAGTGTGTACGAGTACTTCGCCGAGGGGATGAACAGCTACGCGACGCCGCGGCGCGACGCATACGACGTGCGCGAGATCACGCGCGAGCGCCTTACCGAACGCGACCCCGCGCTCGTGGCGTTGATCGACAGCCTCGCTCACGTCACGGACGTCGAGCGCTGCTTCGCTCCCGCGCTCGCGTCCGCCGCCAACAGCGACCTCTACGACGGCGACCTCGCGGCCGCACGCGTGAAGCTGGCGGACGCGCTGCGTCGCGCGCCGGAGGACGAGACCATCCTGACGTCGCACAGCTACGCGTTGTTGCTGGCCGGTTCGCGCGATTCCGCGCGCAGCGCCGCGGAGGCGGCGGTGCGTTTGCACCCGACGAGCGCGGACGCTGCGGTGCAGCTCGCGCTCGTCGATCACGTGGCCGCACGCGATGTGCGCGCGCGCATCGCCACCCTCGAGCGGCTGCGTCCGCGCGTGCGAGCGGCGGACGCGCATCGCATCGACACCGACCTCGCCGAGGCGTACGTGACGGCGGGTCGTGTGCGCTCCGCGCGCGAGGCGGCGGCGCGTGCGCTCGCGCATCAGGCGGATGATGCGAGCGCGTTGTGGACGCTCGGAAACGCGCACTCGCTGGGCGGGCAGCACGCTGCCGCACGCGGAGCGTTCCGGCGGGCGATTGCGGTCCGCAACGGGATCGTGCCTCTGCGCATGGACTATGCGGCGGCGCTGATTCGCGCGGGCGATTTCGCGGCGGCGGACAGCCAACTCGCCGAGGCGCGGCTCCTCGCCCCGCGCAACGCCCACGTGAAGACGATCGCCGGTTGGCTGGCGCTGGAGCGCGGCCAGGTCGATTCGGCCCGCACGCACCTGGATACGGCCTGTGCGATTGCACCGTGGTCGGACCTCGCGACGATCCTGCGCGCGTCGGCCTATCTCACATCAGGCACGGCGACGCAAACGGCGGCGGCACTTGCCCCTCTCCGAGATGGTCTTCCACCCTCGTTCGTGTACGTGCCGGACGAATCCACGTGGATACTCGCCCATACGCGCCCGGCTGCGGAGCGCGTCCTGCTCGCGGGGGTGCTCTCGCGCTGTGCGGCACTGCGCGGCGATCGCGCCGCCTCCGCCCGCCTCACCGCGGAGTCGTTACACATCGTGCACGACGATTAGATCGACCGCGTAGTGGTCGCGCAGGCCGCACGGCGCGACGCGGAGCGGTCGCGCATTGTGCACGGTGGCGCACGGCGGCAGCGCTCGTCCTTCCTCTAGATGCACATGCGGCACGCCGCGTGCAGTGCCCTAGCAAGTGAGTAGGGCACGCGCAGAGCGTGCATCGGATTCCCCGGAGGCAGCGCATGAGCCGCGCATCACTGCTTCGCAGCACGGAGGGCTCGACCCCGCACAGGGAGATCGTGGTCCTCGAAGACTCGCACCAAGCGTTCCTCGCCGCCGTCGTCGACGAAGTGCGTATGCGCACGGGCCGTCGCATCGATCGCTCCGCCGTCATCCGCGCCCTCATCGACACGATGCTCGGCGCGGAGATGAGCGGCGACGATATCATCAACGCCGAACGCAAGCGGGCGCGCAGCAACCTGTCCGATACGCGCGAGGAGATCTACGAGGAGATCCGTCGCACGGAGGACGCGTTGCGGCTGGCGTTGGTGGACTACAGCCTCGAGAACGAGATCACACGCGAGTACCGCCGTGCGCTGCGCTACCAGCGCGAGCGCTTGAAGGCGGTGGAGCAACTGCTCGACGAACCGGCCGCACCGGCCGAGATCGCGCTCGTGCAGAACGGCGGGGAAAGGTAGGCATCATGCCACGGATCATCGCGATTACGAACATGAAGGGCGGCGTCGGGAAGACGACGACCACGCTCAACCTCGGCGCGTCGCTCGCGGAGGCGGGACGCCGTGTTCTGTGCATCGACATCGACCCGCAAGCGAACTGCACGACCGGGTTGGGTCTGCGGCCCGAGGAGTTGCCGCGCAGCGTGTACGATCTGCTCGTGCAGCCGCGCAAGTTCAGTGTCACACGCGCGGAAGATGCGATCGTCCCGACGCAATGGGCGCGTCTCGAAATCCTGCCGTCTCACATCAACCTCGCGGGAGCGGAGCTGGAGATTTCCAGCCGCCTCGGACGTGAGGTGCTGATGCGCAAGGCCTTGAGCGGCGTCATCGACCGCTACGACTACGTGTTGATCGACACGCCGCCGGCGCTCTCCCTGCTCACCGTGAACGCCCTGTGCCTCGCGAACGAAGTGTTCATCGTCGCGCGGCCCGAGCCGTGGAGTCTCGATGGGATCGAGAACCTGCTCGACACCGTGGACGCCGTGCGCCGCGAATTGAATCCGAACCTGATGGTGACCGGCGTCATCGCGACGATGGTGGATCAACGCGCGAGTCTCTCGCGCGCCGTGCTGAGCCGCATCGATGCGGACCCGCGCTTGAACGGTCTCTTGTTCCGCACCCTGATTCGCCGCAACATTCAACTCGCCGAAGCATCGGGGACGCGGAAGCCGGTGTTGGTGCACGCGCCACGCTCGCACGGAGCACAGGCGTATCGCTCGCTCGCGCGCGAAGTGCTCGCGCTCGCGGGTGAAGCGGCAGGTGATGACGACGTCATGCAGATGACCGGGTCGTGGGCCGACGGACTCGTCGACGACGGGGAGTTCGACGACGAGATGGATGGATCGAGCGCGGACGGCGTGGCCGTCGCGCCATCGGCCAGCGTGGTCGCGCTCGACCCGTCGCTGCGAGAGTTGCCGGAGGCAGCGTAGCGCGGTCAACGCAGCACGAGCTACGAGCGACCTACCGCCTCAGCGGCGGCGATGATCGATGACGCGATCGCGCACGTCGCTGTAGACGATGTTCTGTATCTGCTCCAGCGCGAGAAAGTCGTGCGGGAATCCCAACTCGATCGTGGAAACGCGGTCGAGGCGCGCGCGGTGTTCGTCGGAGAGCGACCATTCGAGGCAGCCGAGGCTCTGCTCGATTTGCGCGACCGTGCGCGCGCCGACGATCGGGATGATGCACTCGCTCGTGCGCCCGCGCAGCCAGTTGATCGCAACCTGCGATGACGGCCGCTCGCACTCGCGCGCGATTGCGTCCACCTCGGACGCAATCGCCATGTTGCGCGGTGTGAGACGGCGATCTCCCTCTTCCGCGCGCTCCGAGTCGATCCACGTGATCGCGCCGTCCTGTGACGTGCGGTACTTCCCCGTCAGCACGCCGCCGCCCAACGGCGCCCACGCCGCGACCGCGAGATCGAGCGCGCGCGCCATCGGGAGAAGCTCGCGCTCCGGCGTGCGTTCGATCAGCGAGTATTCGATTTGTATACCTGCGTACGCCGTCCACCCGCGCAGCTCCGCGAGCGTGTTCGCGTGCGACACGACCCACGCAGGAGTATCCGACACGCCGATATAGAGCACCTTGCCCGCGCGCACCATGTCGTCGAGCGCGCGCAGGACTTCGTCCGCCGGCGTCCAGCGATCCCATGCGTGAACCCAGTACACGTCGACGTAGCCCGTGTTGAGTCTGCGCAAGCTCGCCTCGAGCGATTGCACCATGTTCTTGCGGTGCGAGCCCGCGGCGTTCGGATCGCCTTCGCGGCCGAGGAGCGTGTATTTCGTCGCAACGACCCACTGCGCGCGTTGAGCGGCGATGGCTTCGCCAACGTAGCGCTCGCTCGTACCGTTCGTGTAGCGATTCGCCGTGTCGATGAAGTTGCCGCCTGCCTCCGCGTATGCGCCGATGATGCGCAGGCTCTCCTCGCGCGAGGCGCCCCATCCCCAATCTTCGCCGAGGGTCATCGTGCCGAGGGAGAGTTCCGAGACGCGGAGGCCGGAGCGGCCGAAGAGTCGATATTGCATGCGCGGTGATCCTCCGAAGCGGCTGCAGTCGCGCGAGTGTCGCACGTCCCTGCTGTCGCGTATGCCACAAACGCGATCATTTGGTCGCGAGCCGAGGCGCCCGCCTGCATCACGCCTACTCTTCCCCCGCCGCCACGCGCCGCAACTTCTCCACGTTCGGAATGACGAATCGCCCATCGCCGGTTATCAGCACCTTCTCGCGTCCCCACCGCGACAGAACGCGAATCGCCGACTCCACCGTCGTCCCGACCAAGTCCGCGACTTCCTGCCGCGACAGCGCGAGGGGAATCTCCACACCGCCGCGGGACTCGCGCCCCATGCGCTCCGCCAGCGTGAGAAACAACTGCGCGATGCGCACCTCGACGCGCTGCCCGCGCATGTCTTCGACCTTTCGCGTGAGCGAGATCACCAACTGCGTCAACTCGCGGATGATCCCGCGCGCGAACTCGGGCTGGCGATCCAGCATCTCGAAGTAATCGCGGCGCGGAATGCGCAGGATGGTCACCGACTCCATCGCCACCGCGCTGGCGGGGTACGGCATGTAGTTGTACACGGCGATGGCGCCGACGGGCTCGCCGGGCCCGAATATCTCGAGGATGACGTCACCGGCTTCGGCGTGTCGTACGATCTTCACGCGGCCGCGCAGGATGATCGTCAAGTGCTCGGCGGGATCGCCTTCGCGCCACAATTCGGCGCCCTTCTTGTAGTCCACGCACGCGGCGACGGCGGCGACGCGGCGCTGATCCTCGGTCGAGAGACCGCGGAACATCGGCACCGAACCGATCGCGCTGATGACGAGTTGCGATGCGATCTCCGAGGCCACCGCGCCTCCTCCATATGACGGGGATCATATGCGGCGGGGGCTGGTCGCCGCATCTCGCTTCATTCCTACCACTTCGGGCCCATGGCGGTCGCGCGGGAAATTGCGGTGAGACTGACGCCGATCATGCCGGGGCCGGCGCGAATCCCCGATCCTCCAACACGGACGGCCCGCACGAAGGAACGCAAGGAGGATGGCGATGCACGAAGACCCGGTGGTCGAGACGCTTCGATCCCGCCATGCGCGCCTCGCGACCAACATGGACGCTCTCGGCGCGACGTGCGTCGGCGCGCGCGGGGGCGCCTCGCGCGATGCGGCGTGCCTCATGGACAGCGCGGTGGCACGCCTGCGCGAGATCGTCGCCGCCATCGACGCGGACTTCACCGAGTGCATTCGCTCGGAAGACGGCGACATCTTCCCGCGCCTGGTGGCGACCGTTCCGGCGGCGTTGAACTCGATCAGTCCCCTCCTCGACGAACACACGGAGTTACGGGAGATGGTCGCGCGGCTCTCCGCCACGCTCGGAGAACAGCACAGCGAAGAGCGCGACGAGCAAATCGTCGTGCAGGTGCGCGACCTGGTGGACTTGTTCCGCATTCACATGCGCAAGGAAGAGTCCGTCGTGTCTCGCCTGCGCGAATACATCCTCGCGCAGCGCGCGACGGGGACTGACGGCCCACGAGCAACGAAAGGAACGGAGCAATGACGTCTCGAATGATGGGAGCACTGGTCGCGATGGCGATTGCCGTCGTGGCGTGGAGCGGATGCCAGAAAGGCGGCGAGTCGGGTGACGCGCAGGAGGCCGGGGAGCACGAGACGCTGGAGCACACAGGCGAGGAACACACGACCGTCTCCAACGAAGGGCCCAAACTGGACACCGAGCCCGTCGACGCCGCACTGGCTGCGAAAGGCAAGGACCTTTTCTCCGCGAAGGGATGCAACGCGTGTCACGCCTTCGGCAAGCGCGTCACCGGTCCGGACTTGACCGGCGTGACCGCGCGCCGCACGCGCGAGTGGACGACGCACTGGTTGCTCCACCCCGACGAGATGCTCAAGACCAACCCCATCGCGCGCGAGATGCTCGCGCAGTACGCCACGGCCATGCCGAACCTCAATCTCACGCAGGACGAGGTGAACGCCCTGATCGAGTTCATGAAGCAGCAGAACACGTCGAGCGGGAAGTGAGCGACCCACGCTCGCATACGACACGACGGAACGAAGGAGACCGGACATGAAACAGTGGAAGCCTCTCGCCGCAGTCGTCGGACTGCTCGCGGTGTACGCGGTCGTCCATGTGGGCTGCCAAGCCGGTGCGGGGAAAACCGGCGCGGTGCCGCGCAACGTGGCGGAGCGCGTGTACGTGAAGCCCGGCGAACACGACACGTACTATGCGTTCCTCTCCGGCGGACACTCCGGACAGGTGTTCGTGTACGGGTTGCCGTCGTGCCGCTACATCACGACGATCCCCGTGTTCACGCCCGAGCCCGCCAAGGGCTACGGCTACGATGAGGAATCGCGTGCGATGCTCAAGGGATTCACGTGGGGCGACGCGCACCACCCGGGCTTGTCCGAAACGAACGGTGACTACAACGGGCGCTGGCTCTTCATCAACGACATGCCCAACGCGCGCATCGCGCGCATCGACCTCGCGGACTTCACGACGCGCGAGATCTACGGGCCGATCCCGAACGTGAGCGCCGCACACGCGTGTCCGTTCCCGACGCAGAACACCGAATACGTGTTTGCCGCCTCGCGCTTCTCGGCCACGGTGCCGTATCCGAAGGTCGCGAAGGTGGAGGACTACAAGACCGCGTTCAACGGCATCATCGCCGGCATCAAGGTGGACAAGGCCGGGCACATGTCGATGGGATTCGAGATCCTCATGCCGCCGTTCGACTGGGACCTCGCCGACGCGGGGAAAGGTCCAAGCGACGGGTGGGAGTTCTTCACGTGCTATAACAGCGAGACCGCGTTCGATTCGCTGGAGGCGAAGGCCGCGCAGAACGAGATGGACTACGTCGCCGCGGTGAACTGGCGCGCGGCGCAGGCGGCAGTGGACGCGGGTAAGGCGACGATGATCGGCGGCGCGCCGGTGCTCGACCCGAAGACGGTGCCCGGCATCGTGTACTTGATTCCGACGCCCAAGAGCCCGCACGGCGTCGACGTGAACCCGAGCGGCGAGTACATCTGCGCGTCGGGCAAACTCCAGGCGGAAGTGAGCGTCTTCTCGTACAAGAAATTCGCGGACGCCGTCGCGGCGAAGAACTTCGAAGGCGACGTCGCCGGTATTCCGGTTGTGCCGTACAAGGTCGTGTTGGAAGCGAAGGTGCCGGTGGGACTCGGCCCCTTGCACACGCAGTTCGACGACAAGGGATACGCCTACACGTCGCTCTTCTTGGACTCCCAGGTGGCGAAGTGGAAGGTCGGTGCGCCGTGGGATGTCGTCGACAAGATCGACGTCTACTACTCGATCGGTCACCTGACCGCGTCGGAGGGCGACACGCGTCACCAGACCGGCGACTACCTCGTGGCGCTGGACAAGATCGCGAAGGACCGGTATCTCCCCGTGGGACCGTCGCACCCCGAGGCGGCGCAACTCGTCGACCTGCGCGGGCAGAAGATGGAACTCCTCTACGACTTCCCGACGTATCCCGAGCCGCACTACGGGCAGATCATCCGCGCGGACAAGGTGAAACCGCTGAAGATCTACTCGCTCGAACAGAACACGAACAAGTACGCCGTGAAACGCGCAGAAGACGCGCGTATCGAGCGGCGCGGGCGCCGCGTGGACGCGTACATGATCGCGATCCGGTCGCACTTCACGCCGGAGATCGTGAAGGTGGCGCAGGGCGACACCGTGTACTTCCATGTCACGAACGTGGAGCAGGATCAAGACATCACGCACGGCTTCGGCATTCTGTTCTCGAGCAAGGACATGCAAGTCGAACCGGGTGAGACGAAGACGATGCGCTGGGTCGCGGAGAAGGCAGGCATCGTGCCGTACTACTGCTCGAACTTCTGCAGCGCGTTGCACCAGGAGATGCAGTCGTACATCGAGGTGGCGCCGTCGGGCACGCAGATCGCGAGCGTGCAACGGCCGTCGGCCAAGAGCGTCGCGGAAGTCGCGGCGCTGATGCAGCGCTAGTCCCGACGTTGCGCGAGGTGGAGCGCACACAGCGCTCCGCCTCGCCGGCGAACACTCAGGAGAACACGACGATGCTGCGGTATCTCACGGGACAGTTTGCGGGACGCGAAAGATGGTGGATCGGGATCGTCGCTGTCGTTCTCCTGCCCGTGTACTTCTTCCCCGTCCTTCCCATCTGGGTGATGAAGCTGTGGGCGCCGCAGTATCGGGAGGGTCTGACGCTGACCATCTACACGAACACGATTCGCGGCGACATCCAGAGCATCAACACGCTCAACCACTATGTCGGGATGCACGCGATCTCGGCTGCGGACTTTCGTGAGTTCCGGTACTTGCCGGCGGCGCTCACCCTCTTCGGCGTGTGCGCGCTCGCGGCGGCGCTCGTGAATCGGCGATGGCTGGCGATGCTCGGGTGGCTTCTCTTCACGGGCTTTGCGGTGTACATGTTCCGCGACTTCGCGACGTGGTTGTACCACTACGGGCACGATCTCTCGCCGCACGCCCCGATTACGCTGCCCACGTTCACGCCGCCACTCATCGGCGTGAAGCAGATGGCGAACTTCCGCGTGCTCTCCATGCCGGGTCCGGGCACGTGGCTGCTCGGCGCAGCGTGGTTGCTCGGACCGATCGTGATCTGGCGCGAGCGGCGCACCGCGAAGCGCGGACGGGCAGCGGCGTGACGACGTGCGTGTTGCGGGGAGCGGCATGCGCCGCGTTCTTGATGGCCGGCGTGGGAGGCGCAGCGCTCTCGGCCGCGGCACGCACGATCGTCGTCCCGCCTCGTGCGGGGGCGGCGGCGGCCGCGCTCGCCGCGGCGAGCGCAGGCGACGTCGTGGAGCTCGCGCGCGGCGTACACCGCGGACCCCTGGTCGTCGGTAGCGCCGTGTGCCTGCGCGGCGCGGACGGCGCCGTCGTCGACGGCGACGGGCGCGGGCACGCGATTACCGTGCGAGCGAACGGCGCACGCATCGAGCATCTCACGATCCAGAACTGCGGGCGCCGCGTCATCACGGGCGACGCCGGTGTCGCCGTGGGCTGTGCGGTGAGTGTAGCGGCCACAGCCGTTGCCATTGC
>CAZEPH010000056.1:0-10297 GCA_964514075.1 uncultured bacterium
GAATGGCGCGGTGTCCCCGTTATCCGCGCCGTCGCCCTCGCGGATCGTGTCACTCGAACGCCCGGGTGCGGTGCAGAGCGAACTACGCCTCGGGCACACGGCGCCGCCGCGCAATACGTCCGATTACTTCGCGCTCCTCATCATGAACACGATCCTCGGCGGCTGTTTCAACTCGCGTCTCATGCTCAACCTGCGCGAGAGAAACGGCTACACGTACGGAGCCCACAGCCGTCTGGACTTGCGCAAGAGCGGCGGCTTCTTCACGGCCAGCGCGGCAGTGCAGTCGGAGTCGACGGGTCCCGCGATCCACGAGTTCCTCACCGAGTTGACGCGCCTCGTCGAGGACGGCGTGACGGACGCGGAGCTGCAGTACGCACGCGACTACGTGGCCGGCGTGTTCCCGCTGTCGTTCGAGACGACCGGGGACGTCGCGCACCAACTCCTCGCGACCGAGATCCACGACCTTCCCCCGGACTACTTGCCGACGTATCAGGAACGTGTGCGGGCCGTCACGGCGGAGGAAGTGCTCCGTGTGGCGCGCGCGCACGTGCGTCCCGATGCGTTGACTATTTTCGTCCTGGGGGATCGGAGCGTCTTGGGGCGCGAGTGGACCGAACGCTATCCGGTCGACGACGTGTCGCTCACGGACGAGGAGCCCGCTCCATCCACACGTTGAGTCCGCGCACGTAGGGCAGATCGCCCTCCTCGCCGGATTCCGGCAGGCGGATGCGCGCGGTCTCCACGATCTCCTCCCCGCGGATCGTGACACCCGCGACGCGACGCGCGGCGAAGACCGTGCGCGCGTACTGCACGTCACGCGGCGTGATGGCGCCCTGCGGCTCGATGCGCCCGTCGCGGAACTCCGCGATGCGAATCGACAAGTACGCGCGTCCGTGCGGGGCGAGTGTGCGCGCGACGGCGGGCAGCATCGCGTCCAGCGCGCCGATCTCGTGCATCGCGCGAAAGGAGACGACGACGTCGCAGTCGTCGGGGAGCCGCTCGCGCACCGCGTCGCCGGTGAGGAACGTCACGGGCGGTGCAGCGTTCTGCGGCGCCACGAGATCCAGGCCCGTCGCGCGCACGCGCGCGCCGTAATGGAGCACGAGCGCACGTAACATCCCCCCGTCGCCGCAGCCGATGTCGAGGACGTGCGCGACCGGTTGCCGCGTCAGCACGGCATCCACGAGCGCGTGCAGGGTCGTGCCTGCGTGCATGTTCTCGAGATAGGAGTCGTACAGCGCGACGTCGTTCTCGCGCTCCTTGAGTCCTGAGGCGTACAGTGCGCGCAGGTGAGCGAGGTACTCCTCGCGACGCGGTGCGCTCACACCTTGCGGAACGGCGTGTCCGCCACCTCCGACCCGTCCGCGAGCGCGTGCAGCGTGTAGTCACCGAAGAGCGTGGGCGCCTCGCGCTGCAGGAGGCGCAGACACGCCACGGCGAGTTTGCGAATCTCCGCCTCCGCGTGTTCCGTGGCGCGCATCTCGATGAAGTGCCGCCACGCGCGTGCGTTCGCGGTCACGACGATCTTCGTTTCCGTGGCGTTCGGCAGAACGGAGCGCGCCGCTTGGCGGGCCATCTTGCGGCGCAGCGTCTTGTCGGGAATGTGCGTGAGCGCGTCGAAAATGCGCTGCGAGAGCTCGCGGTAGGCCGCGCGCGTCGGCTCCACCGCCGCCGTCCACAGCGCATGTTGCTGTGGGTCCGCGGCGACGTCGTCGGGTTCGATGAAGCGGCCCTCGGATTCGTCCACATAGCGCTGGCTGAGTTGCGAGTACGCGAAGCCCGCGCGGTGGCGAATGAGCTCGTGCGTGCACGTACGGCTCACCCCCCAGATGCGCAGCGTGAAGACCGCGTGTTCGAGCACGCTGCCGTGTCCCATCTCGAGGAGATGGCGCACGTACTCGGCGTTCGTCTTGCGCCCCTTGTTGAACGACATGTAGCAATGCCGCCCGGCGTACTCGACGAGTTTCTCCGCGGCCACGGACGTATCGGTGGACCACGTGATGTCTGGATCGTCGACCCACTCCTGCCGCGCGACGAGACGCACCTCGGGTTCGCGGACGATCTGCAGCGGGTGAACGGGCGCCGGGGCGTCGGATGAATCGTCGAGAGGCGGCGCGAGCGTGTCGTCGAGCATGGGATCCTCGGGGCGGAAGGACGTCGCTGAGAGCGGGAAGCTATCGCGTCGCAGAGGGACTCGCAAGGGCGGCGTCGCGAATGGCGACCACCGCCGGGTGCGTCAGCCGGCGTTCGAGCGAGATGGCGTAGTAGCGCTCGGTCGCGCCCGACACGCGGCCGACGACGCGGACGCGATGCCGGCGCGCGATGTCCCGTTCGATGAGTGAGGGGGCCGCAAATGCGCCGACGCCCGCTTCGCCGAACGCTTTGATGAGCGCGCTGTCATCGAACTCCCCGACGATCTCCGGCTCGATCATCTCGGAGTTGAGCCACGCGTTGATCGATCCGCGGAGAGAACTCGCCGCGCTTGGCAGCAGCAGTGGTGCGCCGTTCAGCGATCGCGGAAAGCGCCGGCGCAACCGCTGCGCCAAGACCGGCGCGGCGAAGAGTGTCACGCCGCATTCGACGAGGACGTGATGGTAGGCGCGCACCCGCAGCGTTGCGGGAACAGGTGCGTCCGTGAGCACGAGGTCGATGTCGTGCGCGGCGAGGCCGCTCACCAGTCGCCGCGACGTGCCCTCCCGCACGGTCAAATGCACCGGGCGAGCGATGCGCAGCGCCGGCATGAGCAGGCGGTGGGCGATCGACTTGGGGACCACGTCCGCGACTCCGACCGCGAGTGACAGCCGGGACGCGGCGTTCGTGTCGGAGAGCGCCTCGAGCAACTCCGCGCCCGCGGCGAAGATTCGTTCCGCGTACGCGAACGCGATGCGCCCGTGGTCGGTGAGGACGAGGCGTTTTCCACGCCGCTCGAAGAGCGCGAGGCCGAGCACCTGCTCGAGGCGGCGAATCTGCGCGCTCACGGTCGGCTGCGAGAGCCCCAGACGATCGCTCGCCTTGGCCACAGTGCCATCGCGGGCGGTCAGCCAGAAATACAGGAGGTGATGGTAGTTCAGCGCGCGGACGCGGCGATCGATCGTACTGAGAGAAATCCTCATAAGGATGCTCATATTATCTTATGTTTTCTTGAACGCCAGCCTCCGATGATCTGTCTCGACGGACGCCGCAAGGGGCGGCGCAGTCGCCGAATCAGGAGGACAGCATGCACGTCAACATCCGCGGAGCCGGTCGCGCTGTGTCGAAGGACATTCGTGAGTACATCGATCGGCGGTTGTCGTTCGCCTTGTCCCGTTTCTCGAACCGGGTTCATCGAGTGGCCGTGTACGTCGGGGACCTGAACGGCCCGAAAGGGGGACAGGACCAATGGTGTCACATCGTGGCGCGGTTGCACACGGGCACGCCGCTGGTGATCGTCGACCGCGACGCGCAGGTGACGACGTTGATCGACCGGGCGGCGGATCGCCTGGGACACGCGGTGTCGCGGCGCATCACGCGCTTGCGGGACGTGGGCCGGCACGCGGTGGTGATGGAGGGCGCGCGATAGCGACGACCGTCTCGTCGGCGCCGCCGCCTGCGCTTTAGGGGGGAAGCCGTGCGACCAGGCGGTCGCACAGTGGCGGCGCCAGTTTGTTGAGCCATACGATCAGTCGTCCACCGCGGGACACGACGTCCTCTCGTGTCCCGCGTTCGGTGTCGCGGACGATGCGCGTCGCGACGTCCGAGGGCCGCGCCATCGTGGCGCGTCCGCCGGGGCCGTGTTCGGCGGGGAAGCCGGCGTTCACGAAGAAGTCGGTGTCCGTGCGTCCCGGACAGACGAGGATGACGCGCACACCGGAGTCCGCGAGTTCCACGCGCCAGCTTTCCGCGAGACCGGCGAGCGCAAACTTCGTCGCGCAGTACACCGAGGCGTGCGGAAAGCCGCGGCGTCCGGCGACCGATGACACGAGCACGATGCACCCGCGGGCGCGCTCTAGGTGCGGCAGCGCCACGCGCGTGAGGCGGATCGGGGCGAGAAGGTTGGTTTCGACGAGACGCACGGCGTCCGCGTCCGTCGTGGAGGCGATGTCGCGCTTGAGCCCGACCCCGGCGTTGTGCACGAGAACGTCGAGGCGTCCGTAGCGGTCCACGGCCTGCGCGACGCACGTCTCCGCGGCGGACGGGTCACGGAGGTCCGCGCAAACGGCGTGCGCACGACCTCCGCCGGACGTGACCCCGCGCACGAGAGCGTCCAGCGCGTCACCGCGCCGCGCCACGCACACGACCGCCGCGCCGCGCGCGGCCCACGCCTCCGCCGTTGCACGGCCGATCCCGCTGGATGCGCCCGTCACCATCACCACGCTGTCCGCCCACAGAGAGTGCGCCATTCCGTTCCTCCTCCCGGCCGGCCCGCATCCTACCGCATGTCTCTTGACAGGGGGTGCGATCATAATGATATCATTGCGATATCTAAGAAAGGAGGATTCCATGAACAAGGAATTCATTCGTGGTGCGGTGGCCGGCGGCGTCGCGTTCGTTGCGCTGCTGGCGATTGTGGTGCTGACGATCGTGGCGTTCGTGCACGGCGTGCGCGAGCACCACCTCCCGACGATTCTCGGCGCGGTCGTGATCTTCACGCTGACGCTCGTGTGTGCGAACGGTTTCATCGTCGTGAACCCGAACGAGGGGCACGTCGTGCAGCTGTTCGGCACGTACACCGGAACGCTCAAGACTCCGGGCATCTGGTTCGTCAACCCGCTCTCGACGCATCGCCGCGTGTCGTTGCGCGTGCGCAACTTCGAGACGCCGAAGCTGAAAGTGAACGACCACGACGGCAACCCAATCGAAATCGCCGCCGTCGTTGTGTGGAAGGTGGTCGACACCGCGGAGGCCGTGTTCGAGGTCGACAGCTACGAGAACTTCGTGAACGTGCAGAGCGAGTCGGCGCTGCGGAACCTGGCCACGCTGCATCCGTACGACGCGCACGAAGACGGCCAGATGGCGCTGCGCAGTCATCCGCAGGAAACGGCGGAGCGACTTCGGGGCGAAATCCAGGACCGTCTGACCAAGGCGGGCGTGGAAGTAATCGAAGCACGCATCAGCCACCTCGCCTACGCGCAGGAAATCGCGAGCGTGATGCTGCAGCGGCAAGCGGCGAGTGCGATCATCGCCGCGCGCTCGCGCATCGTCGACGGCGCGGTGGGCATGGTGGAGATGGCGCTCGCGAAGCTCTCCGAGCGCAACGTCGTGCAGCTGGATGACGAACGGCGCGCGGCGATGGTGAGCAACTTGCTCGTCGTGCTGTGCAGCGACAAGCACGCGCAGCCCGTCGTGAACACCGGAACGTTGTACTCCTAGGAGCGGCATCGTGGCCGAACGAAAGCCATTTCTCCTGCGGCTCGATCCGGCTACGCTCGATGCATTGCAGCGCTGGGCGGCGGATGATCTCCGCAGCCTGAACGGGCAGATCGAGTTCGTGCTGCGGCGCGCGCTGGCGGATGCCGGCCGCGCGCCGCGCGGAGGAAAGGGTGACGGACGGAGGGAATCGCCACGTCGGTGATCGGTAGGTTCCGGCGCACGGAGGTCGAGCACCTCGACCGCGAAGACGCCGAGATCGTCCGCCGCACTCTCGCCGGTGACCTGCGTGCATTCGACGCCCTCGTGCACCGACACCACGCGGACCTGCTGCGTGCCCTGCGCACGATCACCCGAAACCTCGAAGATGCCGAAGATGCGGCCCAGGACGCGTTCGTGCGCGCGTTCCAGGCGCTAGACCGGTTCGACCAGGAGCGCCCGTTTCGCCCGTGGCTGTGGACGATTGGGATCCGGCTTGCCCTGCACCGCATCGCGCGGAAGGAGACGAAGAACGTATCGCTCGAAGATGCGCGGCCTGGCGCCGAAGGAATCGCGCGCGACGATCGCGCGCACATGGCCGACGCGACGGGTGTGCAGCATCTTGACGAAACGTTGCTCCGGCGCGATCTGGACCGCGCGATGGACCGGCTCGACGCGCATCATCGTGCGGTGCTGCAGTTGTGCGTGATCGAGCAGAAGACATATGAAGAAGCCGCGGAGATCCTCGAGGTGCCGAAAGGGACCATCATGTCGCGATTGAGCCGCGCGCGGCTGCGCCTGCGCGAGTTCTTGTGCGACGTCCCTGCACCCATCGAGGCCGCTGGAGGCGACGATGACCGAGCGATGTGACGACGTCCTCTGGCAGCTGAGCCCGTACATCGATGGCGCGCTCTCGCCGGACGAAATGCAGGGCATCACACGCCACGTGGCCACGTGCACCTCGTGCGCGCGCGCGCTCGAGGAACTGAAGAGCGCGGATCGTCTGGTCGTGGACGAGTACGGGCGCGCGGTGGCGGGGGAGCGCGAGCAAGCGAACCGCGCGCGCACGCTACAGGCGCTGCACGCCGCGGGCGCGCCCGCGTGGGCGAAGCCCCGCCGCGCGCGCGCTCCGCTGTGGCGGTGGGCGGGTGTGCTCGTGCCTGTTGCGGCCGCGGTCGTGATCGTGCTGCGCGTGCAGCCGTGGTCGGAGGGAACGCGCGAGGTGCTGCGCACCGCGACCGACGCCACGCCGTTGCCGGAGACAACCGCGGCAGCGCCGGGGCCGGCCGGGACGACCGAGACCGCGCGCGTGACAACTCGATCTGCCCCTCCGGCGGTTGGAATGCCCGTGCCGGTGCACGACGAGGAGTTTCCCGCGGCAGCGACGCCGGCCGAGCAGCAGGCACTTCCCGAGACACAGGCACACGTGAGCGACGCGCCCGAACGAGTCGTTGAATGGCGCGACGGCCGCGCGGATTCGGCAGGCGGGAAGTCGCTCTCGCTTCGCGGTGGGCGCGCGGAGGAGAGCGTGCACCTGACCACTCCCGTCGCGGCCGCTCCACGCGCGAAGGAAACAGCCGATGCGCTCGCGGGGGACGCATCGGCAGCCGCAGAGTACCGGATCCGCGGCGACGATCTGTTTGCGCGTGCCGTCCGTACGACCAACGCGAGTGAGGCGCGTCGCACGTATCGTGAAGCTGCCGACATGTATCTTCTCGCGCTGCGGACGGACTCGAGTGCCGCGCAGGTCGATACGGCTCGCCTGTTCAACGCGCTGCGTCTCAGCACCACGCCGCCGCCGTAGGGAATACACAGCGCACTTTCCGCATACGTCCTCCTGACACAACGGACTCGCACACCCTCATCTCGCCCGCGAGGTCGTCTAGCCGGAGGACATCATGAGAGCGCTTACGAATTGCATCATCCTGGTCGCCATCGTGGTCATCGCGCAGTTCGAGGGCCGGCCCGCGTTCACGCGAACCCGCATCGACGTGATCCCGCCCACGCAACCTCCCATCAGAGTGATTGAACCGCCCGCGTACACAGACGGTGTCGAGACCCGCGCCTCTGTTCGCGCAACACTCGACGGGATGATCCTGGACGTTCGCTGCGAGCATCTCTTCACAAATAGCGGCACCGTCCAACAAGAAGTGCAGGTGCTCCTGCCCATTCCGCCCGACGCGGTGGTGACCGACGGCGTGCTTCTCGCAGACGGGCGCGAGTATCCCGCGGAGGTCATGGATGCGGCGGAGGCGCGGCGCATTTACGAGGACATCGTGCGCCGGCGGCGCGATCCCGCGCTCATCGAGTTGGTCGGGCATGGACTCATTCGCCTGTCTGCGTTTCCGATTCCGCCGGGCGGTTCGCGCACCGTGACGTACCGGTACCATCAATCGGTCGCGACGCAGGAGGATGCGGTGCGCCTGCACTTTCCGTTCGCGACGCTCCGCGGTCTCGGGCAGGACGGCCCGATCGACTTCCGCCTCGACGTCACCGGACAGGAGCCGATCGTTGCGGTGTACTCGCCGAGTCACTCGGTGGACATCGACCGCAAGAGCGCGCACGCCGCACGCGTGACCTACGAGGCGCGTTCCGCGCGTCAAGACGATGCACTGGAGCTGATCGTGCGGCGCAGCGAGCGTCCGATCGGAGTGGACCTCCGCACCGCGCCGGGGAGCGACGAGGACGACTACTTTCTGTTGGCTGTGTCGCCCGGGTGGGACCTGCTGCAACGCCGTCATCGCACACCGGAGACCGCGATCTTCGTGCTCGACACGTCCGGGTCGATGGACGGCGAGAAGTTCATCCAAGCTCGGACCGCTCTCCATCGATTCATCGACGATCTGGACGAGAGCGATCGCTTCAACGTGGTTGCCTTCTCCGATGGAGCGCACTCGCTATTTGAGGACGGCCCGCACGTCGCCACGCGCCGCGAGCGGTCCGAGGCGCGCGAGTGGATCGATCGCCTCGACACCGGCGGAAGCACCGCGATCGGTGAAGCGCTCGACACGGCGTGCCAAGCCGCCTGGGAGCCCACGATGATCCTCTTTCTCACGGACGGCCGCCCCACGGTCGGTGAGAAACGACACGACGCTTTGGTGCGGCGTGCGCGTCGAGCGGGAGAGCGCGTGCGCTTCTTTGCGTTCGGCGTCGGCTACGACGTGGACGCACGACTGCTCGACGATCTCGCGCAACACGGCGGCGGTGGTGCAGCGCGCTACGTCCGCTCGGGCGAGAACGTGGATGCGGCCGTGACGGAATTGCACCGCCGTGTCGCGCACCCGTGTGCGCGGCGCGTGCGCGTTACGATCGACGGCGCCATGACGCACGATGTGTTCCCGCGCGCAGGCGATCGCGACCTGTACGCGGGCGAGCCGTTGTTGTTGGCCGGGCGCGTGAGGCCCGACGCGCGCCACGCCGTCGTGCGTCTCACCGCGGAGTCGCCGAGCGGTGAACCGCTGAGCGGCGAGTGGCGCGTCGACTTCGATGATCCGCACGCTCGCAGTGCATCCGTTCCGGTTCTGTGGGCCGCGCGCAAAGCCGCTTCTCTGCTCGACGACCTGCGGCGTTCGGGGCGCGATCCGCGGACGGTGCGTGAGCTGCGCGCACTCGCAGCGCGCTACGGCATTCTCACGGAGGAGGTGGCGTTGCTCGCGCGCGACGAAGATGCGGTGGCGCTCAGCCGGCCGATCGTGCGTTCGGGTCGCGCGCACGTCCCGCCGAGCGTCGGCGTGCCGGCGCCTGTCGCGCCGCAGGACGTACCGTCGTTCACTCGAGGGGGACGCGCGAACGAGGTCACGTTCCACATCGATGCAGCCGCCGAAGCCTCTCGACTACGCGAGTCCAAGGCCGCTGGCGCGGTGACGGATGACCGCGCGGCGCAGTCGACGCGCGTGGCGGGCGGCGTGACGTTCGAAGTGCACGACGGCGTGTGGGTCGATCAGCGACTCGCGCACTCCCTGCGGCCAGCCGGTCGTACGACGAAGATCCGTGCCTACGGCGCATCGTACTTCACGCTCGTCGCGCGAAGCCCGAAGCTGGTGGAGTGGTTCCATGTCGGCGAACACGTGCGGATTCTGCTTCCGGGCTTGATTCTGGAGGTGGCGCCGGACGGGGCGGATGCTCTGACGGAGCAGCAACTCGACGACATCCTCGCTGCGGTGAAGAAGTCTTAGAGAACGCGGGCCGGTCTCCCGCACCGCGGAGACCGGCCCGCGGCGTTTCCTAGTGCGGCGCCCACGACGGGTGCGACGTAAACAACCCGTCGACGAATCCGATCTGCGCCATGACGTACACGCCGAACGCGAGACTCAACACGCCTGTCGCGAGGCGCAGCTTCGGCGCGAACGCATCGAACTGCCGCGCCGCCACACTCGCAGGCACGGCGAACGCGGTAGTGATCACCATCATCCCGAGGATCGTGCCCGCGCCGAACACGACGAGATACGCGGATGCGGCAAGGGGATCGCGCACCGTCGCGAGAACGAGCAGCGCGACCGCGGCGCTTCCCGCGAGGCCGTGCACCAATCCGAGCACGAACGCACGAACCGACGTACCGCCCGCCTCGGCGCGCGACGACAAGAAACCCCGCTGTCCCGCGATGTTCCAGAGTCCGACGAGCGTGAGCGCGATGCCCACGGCGAATTCGAGGGACAAGCCCACACGCGCGGGCACGGTGAGGTTCAAGAGGATGATTGCTGCACCCACGACCGTGATCGTGAGTGTGTGTCCCAATCCCCACAGCGCACCGATTGTCGCCGACGGCAGGATGCGCTTGCTGCGTGCGGCGATCGCCGAGACGGCAACGACGTGATCGGCGTCCGTCGCGTGCCGCATGCCAAGAACGAGTCCGAGGCCGATCACCGTGAGAAAGTTCGAGTCCATTGCATCTCCTCGCTACGTTGAGAGCCGCAGGATGCCGCCTGCGACCAAAGCCTGCACGGCAATCGCCACCCCGAGAACGGTCACGACC
>CAZEPH010000057.1:0-10271 GCA_964514075.1 uncultured bacterium
CAGCGGGTTGTGCGGGTCGCCCTGCAATTGCACGCGGGCGCTTGCCGACCCCGCGGCCGCGCCGATCGCGCGCACGAAGCCGGGTACGAGTCGTAGGTCCCACACGGGCGCATCGATCTGCACGTCCAAGCCCCGATCGCCGAGCGCGGGCGCCGCCGGAGCGTGCACGCGCACCGGCACGATGCCGCGCGCCGTCGCCCGCGTATCGAGTGCGTGCACGACGACGCTGTCGAGCAGAACCCCCCCCGCACGCGACCGCAGGCGCACGAGCGCCACGATACTATCCGCGGTCACGTCGCCCGACCCCGCCCCATGTGCAATCAAGCGCGCATCGGCATCCGGCTGGGCGAGGGTTCCCGCGAGGGTCGCGGTGCCGCCGAGCCGTCCCCCCGCGCGCGCGGACGCGCCTTCCGTGCCGGAGAGCCACGGCCCAATCGACAGGCTGTCCGCGCGCAGCGTTCCCGAAAGCGCCACGTCCTCGAGCGCCGTCCACTCGCGCCGGAACAGCCTTTCCGCCGCGGCGCTCGTGTAGTGGAGGTCGGCCGCCGCTCGAACCTCACCGCCCGAGCGCTCC
The DNA here is from genome assembly GCA_964514075.1 of uncultured bacterium. Taxonomy (GTDB): domain Bacteria; phylum Eisenbacteria; class RBG-16-71-46; order CAZEPH01; family CAZEPH01; genus CAZEPH01. The sequence continues at coordinate 575 of CAZEPH010000057.1, forward strand.
AGGACCACGATGCTGTCGATGTGCGCCGTGTGTTCCGCCGCGTGCACGACCGCGCACACCGACTGCACCGGCACGTTGCGCGACGACGTATCGCGCACTGCGAACAGATCCGCGTCGATCAACGGCGCGCGCCGCGTGCCGTCGATGCGGACGTCGGCGCGCACGCGCCCACGCCAAAACGTGGCGTTGTCCGCGACGGGTGTTCCGATCGCCACGCTGTCCACCCGTGCGCGCACTGCGAGGCGGTCGCCCGGACCGATCGTCGCGTCGTGCACGAGAACGCGGCCGCCCAGATCGCTGACCACCGACGCTCCGCGAATCGTCGTGCGCCCGTCGCGCATGTCGAGCACGACGGGGACATCCGCGCGCCACCAATCGCCGGCCGCGCTTCCGCGGGCCGTGTCCAGCACGAGTCGGGTGAGGCCGTTCGTCGTTTCGCTATGGCCCGTGAGTTGGAGCGAGCCGTCCGCACGCGCGGTTGCGAACTCCGCACGGGTGCGCCCGTCGAGGGCGTCGACGCGCGCCGTCACCGCACCGAGGGAGAGCGCGCCGGCTGCGGCCTCGTCCGCGGCGAGCAGCGCGTACGCCGCCCGACCCGGCCCGAGGGACAGCATGAGGGAATCCACACGCACGTGCGGCGCACGCAATTCGAACAACCCCGCGTCGGCGAGGTCTCCGTGTCCTTCGATCACCGGATGCGTGATATCGCCGGTGAGACGGCCGACCGCGTGACCCGAACCGCGGAACCCGGTGAGGCCGAACACGCGCGCCAGGGCGTCGAGGTCCGCCACCTCCGCGGTCAGGGGAAGATCCACGGCGCGCGTGCGCACGCTGATCGTTCCGGAGCCCGTCACGGAGAGACCGGACAGAGCGAGCGTTCCCTCGGCGATCTCGACGCTCTCGCGCGTGAGACGACCCTCGAGGGTCGACCCGAGAAGCGGCACGCCTTGCAGCTCGCCCTCGCCGAGACGCGCCGTCGCGTCGAACGGCCCTGCGAACGCGCCGGAGACCGTCACGCGTCCGCGCACGCGCCCCTCCGGCATCGTGCGACCGGCGACGAGCGTCGCGGGCAGCTTGTGCAGGGTGCTCGCGCCCGTTGCTTCCACCGAAAACCGGCGTGCGGCAAAGTCGATGTCGCCCCGTCCCTCCTCGATGGCGAGCGCGTCGCCCATTCGTCCGCTGATGTGCTCGACGATCACGCGGCGCGCGCCGCTCCGGCGCACGCGAACGTCGAGCGTGTCGATCGCCACGTCTCGATACCTACCGTGTCCGGTGTACGCCACAACCGGCACCGCGCGCGACCCGTGCAGTGTGAGAACGCCGCTCGCCTGTACCGGCGGCACGGGAAAACCGAGCGCTCGCGCAAACGCGCCCCGCGTGTCGAGCGACAGGACCCCGTGCACGCCGCGCTGCTCGCCCGCCGGCGGCAGATCGCCCGCAAGAGTCAGGTCGAGGCCCGGACCGCCGATGTGCACACCGTCAAGGTGGAGCGTGTCGGCACGTGCGACGCGGCCTGTGAACTGATATGGCCCGACGCCGTGCGAGAACAGTCGGCCGTTGTGAACCCCCACGACCGCGCCGTGCCTGCCGTTCGGAAGCGTCGTGCGCGAGTCCACGTGTGCGTCGACCGACACGTCGGTCAGATCCGCGGCGAGCGATCCGTCGCGCCGGATGAAGCGCACGCTCCCGCGGAAGCACGTCGCATCGACGAGCACGCGTGTGGCGGAGCGCGCGCGCGGCTCGGTCGTGCGGCCGAACGAGGGGTACTGCCAGCGGCCGTCGCGCCCTTCGTACACCGTCACCCCCACGGAGTCGGCGCTGGCCGCCACCTGCCAGCGCGAGCCCAGGGGAATGCGCTGCAGCGTGATCGTCGCGCGTGCAATGCGCAGCGCCTCGCGCCACACTCCGTCGACGAGGTACTCGACGTGCACGCCGCGCAATTGCGCCCGGTTGCCGCGCAGCTGCACGATGCGATCCACGCGCATGCGCGTCGTACCGCGCGCGACGACGTGTTGATTGAGCAACTCGGACAACTCGCGCGAGACCCACGCGGACGACACGAAGAGATCCAGCCCGACGACCAGCACGCTCATCCCGGCGATCACCGTTCCGGCAACGCCGATCGTGCGCAACAGGCCACCACGCCGCCGACGCGACGGAGGGATCGGGAGCAGATCGATGGGCGGTTCGCTCGTCACGCTCTGCTAGAACGCCTGTCCGATGGCCACCTGCCACATGGTCCCATCCACGTCACCCGCCGGCCGACCGATCTTCCAGGCGTGATCGACGCGCAACGGTCCCACCGGCGTGGCCACGCGCAATCCCAATCCCATGCCGTAGCGGACGTCCTCGTCGGCCAAGGTCTTGCCGGGCCGTGGAAGAACACGCGCGCGCCGCACGTCGGCGGGTATGTCCCACACGTTGCCGGCATCGAGGAATCCCACGAGGCTCCACCGCCAGTTGAGCGACCAGCGCACCTCGACGTTCGCCAACAGCAACGCGAGGCCACCGGGGTTTTGCCGCAGCGTGTCGGCGAGGATGTACTTGTCGAAGCGATTCTCCACGCCGATCTCGTCCTCACCGTACGCTCGGACCGTCGTCGAGCCGCCGAGCCGGAAACGACTCGGGATGTCGACGCGCGAGACGGCGTACACGGTCTCGTCCACGACCAGCGGAATCCTCCCTGTAACAGGCTCGATACGCCCAGCGTTCACTCGCGCCGCCACCACCACCGTCGGCAGAACGCGATGATACCGCGTCGCCGCCACGCTGCCGCGTGCGAAGTTAGTGGTTCCGCCGAAGCCCGAGTACCGCACCTGCGCGGCAAGGACGTGCCCGCGACGCGGGTTGAAGAAGTCGTCGCGGCGGTCGCGGTCGAACGACAGGTTGACCGCGCGGTTCTGGTAGTCCCGCGGGTCGGCGCTGGTTCCCGCCGCGGTGTCGCTGTGTACCCATGCATTGCTCATGGAGAGCGTCAGGTTCGTCAGACGTGAGAGTTCGCGGCGCACGTCGAGTTGTGCGCCGATCGTGTACGTGCGCAGGTCGAAGCGCTGGCGGTCGCGCAGGAAGTCGTAGAACGCCGTTGCGGTCGCGCGCTGCCGCGTTCCCAGCACCCACGGCTCGCCCAGCGAGAGCTTCGCCGTGCCCTTGGAGATCACGCGTCCGCCGGCGAGCACGCGCGCAATGCCCATTCCGAGCGAGGCGCTCCCCGTCACGCGTCGGTTCATGCCGTTCACGTTCGTCAAACCGGCTTCGCCGGAGGCGGTGAGTTCGCTCGACGCATCGTAGGTGAGGCCGCCCTCGACGTACCGCCCCTTGCGTTCCGCGATCTGCAAGGCCATGTCCACGCGCGTGGGATCCAGGCTATCTCGTGCCAGCGTCACGAAGCGCACGTCGGTGAAGAGCCCGGTGTCGTACAGGCTCCGCTCCGTTTGCGAGACGGCCGACGCGCGAAACGTCTCGCCCGAGCGAAACGTGAAGTGACGCCGGATCAGCACATCCCGCGTCCGCCGCGTGCCGCTCGTATCGGACGTAGCGACGGAGCCGAAGTGCATTTGCGGACCCTCACGCACCGCGTACGTCACGATCACCGCACCCGGCGCGTACTCGATCTCGGGTGCGATCGTCGCGAGCAGGTGACCGCGCTCGACGTAGATGTTCTTGATCGTCTCGCGATCGATGGGGATGAGAGTCTCGTTGAACGGCAGGCCCGGACGAATGACGAGACGCCGCCGCACATCACCCTCCGGCAGCACCGTGACACCCGCGAGGTGCACATCCTGCACGCGCGTCGACGTTCCCTCGTCCACGGACAGCACGATGTCCACCTCGTCGCGTGCGCCGCGCCGGACATCCTCCGTCTCCGCGCGCACCCGCGCGTCGAGGTATCCGCGCGAGCGATACAGGGCCTCCACCGCACGCCTGTCGGATCGCAGAAAGTCCGCGTAGAACTCCGGGTGCTCCGTGCCCAACATGCCCAGCAGTCCCCGCCGGTGCGGAATCAGGGTGACGACGGAGCGCACCATGGACTCCGGGATCGAGTCATGATGCACAAGCGCCCAGCGTCCCACGCGGGGAACGCCGAGATCGTCGCCGGAGTCTGCGCGTGCCGCACCGGCCCACGCGGCACAGAGGAGGACGCAGACGACGAGGCGACCGCGCCGAACTCGCGCGCGGGCGCCCGCCGTCACTACCGCGACGGCACAGTGGCCGGTGACGGGGACGGCGCACGCGTGTCGGTTCGCACCGCGCGGCTCCTCTCCACCAAGCGCACCGTGTCATTCATGATCACGAAGACGAACAGGAGACCGATGAGTGCGAGTCCCACGCGCTGAAACGCCAACTGCGCGTTGAGGGAGAGCGGACGCCGCGCCACGCCTTCGTAGATCGCGAACGCAATGTGTCCGCCGTCGAGAATCGGCACCGGGAGTACGTTCATCAGCGCGAGCGAGAGTGAGATGATCATCGCGAGAGAGAGCAACTCCGAGATGCCCTTCGTTGCCGCCGACGCCGCCATCTGCGCGATGCCGATCGGTCCGGTGAGTGCATCGCGCGCCTGCTGCACGTGCGTGAGCGTGCGACCCAAGCCCTTGATGATCTGCCCGGTGTACGCGACAACGAGCGGCCCCGCGGCCTTCGCCGCTTCGAGCGGTGAGAGCGCCTGGACGTACACCATCGAGGTCGTGCGCGGCTCGATGCCGATCATCCCGATGGCCGGACCGCCCGCGACCTCCTGCGAGATCGGCTTCACCGTGACCCGTACCGGACGACCGCGCCGCACGAGATCGATCGTGAGCGGCTTGTCCACGCTCGCGTGGATGATCTCCGCGAGGTCTTCGTACGTGCTCACCCGAGTGCCGGCGATCGCTACGATGCTGTCGCCGGCTTGCATACCGGCCTGATACGCTGGGAGATTCACGATGGCGTTCCCGACCACGGGCGGGTGGGCGGGCTGAATCGCCTGCGCCAGACGGACCGCCGTCGTTTCGTCCACGCGCACGGTGGTCTCGCCGGCTGCGCCAGCGAAGCGCACAGTGCGCGGCCACGACGCGCTCGGCCCCTGCCCCAGCGCATCCTCATCGAACAACAGGTGCAAGAACGATTGCCAGCTCGTGACGGTCGAGTCGTTCACCGCGGCGATGCGATCGCCCGAGTGCACGCCGAGCGAGTCCGCAATGGTGGACCTCGCAGAGCCGTGCACGATCGGCGGGTAGTCGGGATACCGCAGGCCGACGACGAGAGCCGCCCACGCGAACACGAACGCAAAGAGCACGTTCGACGCCGGACCCGCGACCGCGATCAGCGCGCGCGCCCACCACGGGCTCGACAGGAACTCGCCCGGCGCACCCGTGGCCTCGCCGTTCTCGTCGCCCGCCATCTTCACGTAGCCGCCGAGCGGCAGCAGCGACAAGCGGTAGTCCGTCTCGCCCACCGTCACGCCCGCGAGGCGCGGGCCGAATCCCAGCGAGAAGCGCAGCACGCGAACGCCCATCGCCTTCGCGACGAGGAAGTGCCCTAACTCGTGCACGAATACGAGGACGCCCAGCACGAGAACGAACGGCCCGAGGTATGTACTCAGAAACTGCACGATGCCCGACAAGTTCACGAAGTCTCCCTCTCCCACCATGGGGAAGCGCCGATCCTAGCAACAGGTCCAACGACGCCACAAGGCGCACGCCTGTTGCCCGCGCGTCTCATACCGACAGGTATCGGCTTGCGGCCGCGCGCGCCCACGCATCTGCGCGCAGGATCTCGTCCAGCGTTGGATGCGCCGCCGGCGTGTGTTCCTCCAAGACGTCCTCCAACACCTGCGGAATACGGCCGAACGCGATCCGTCCGTCGAGGAACGCCTGCACTGCGATCTCGTCGGCCGCGTTGAGGACGGCTGGAGCGGTGCCGTCCATCCGCGCCGCCTCGCGCGCGATCGCGAGGCACGGGTACCGGCGCGGATCCGGTGCGTGGAACGTAAGCGAGGCAAACGCCGTTGGCGAGAGCGGCGGTCCGGGCGGTGGCAGACGATCCGGATACGATAGCGCGTACTGAACCGGCGTGCGCATGTCCGTCGGCCCGCACTGCGCGAGAAACGACCCGTCGGTGAATTCCACCATCGCGTGCACGATCGACTGCGTGTGCACCACCACGTCCACCGCGCCGCATGGCACATCGAAGAGCCACCGCGCCTCGATGATCTCGAATCCCTTGTTGAGCAGCGTAGCGGAATCCACGGTGATGCGCGGTCCCATCTTCCACGTCGGATGCTGCAGGACACGGGCGGGCGAGGCGTCCGCGAGGCACTCGAGCGGATCGTCGCGCAGCGCGCCGCCGGACGCGGTGAGCCATAACCGCGCCACCTCCGCGCCTTCGCGTCCGTCGAGGCACTGAAAGAGCCCGCTGTGTTCACTGTCGATGGGAATCACCGGAGCGCCGGACGCGCGCGACGCACGCGTCACCAACTCCCCCGCGAGCACCATGCTCTCCTTGTTCGCGAGCGCCACGGGATGGCCGGTCTCGAGCGCGCGTATCGTCGCCGGCAACCCTGCCGCGCCGACGATGCCGTTGAGCACCACATCGGCCTGTGGATCGCCTGCGAGTTCTTCCACTGCGCGATCGCCGTCGATCACGGTGAGGCTGCTCCACGCTGCGGCGCGCGCGCGCTTCGCCGCTGCGGGGTCGCTCACGGCGACGCGCGAGACCCCGAACTCGCGCGCGGCACCGAGCAGCGCCTCCACATTCCCCTGCGCGCTCAGCGACACGAGACGAAAGCGATCCGGGTGACGGCGCACCACGTCCAGTGCGCTCTGGCCGATGGAACCGGTCGCGCCGAGAAGCGCGATCGTCTTCGTCATCCGAGAACCACGAACCGCAACGCGTAGTACACGACCGGCACCGCGAAGAGCACCGAGTCGAGCCGGTCCAGCATGCCCCCGTGCCCGGGCAGCGTGCGCGAGCTGTCTTTGATGTGTGTGTCGCGTTTGATGAGCGATTCGACGAGATCACCGAACTGCCCGGCAATGCTCGCGACGGCGCCCACCCATGCCGCCTGCACGACCGTGAGCGCGTGGTGCGGCAGGATCGTGACGATCAACCCGCACAGCGTTCCGCCGACCAAGCCCGCCACCGCTCCCTCGATCGACTTCCGCGGGCTGATGCGCGGCGCGAGCTTGTGCCGGCCCCAGCGCGACCCGACGAGATACGCCGCGGTGTCCGTTCCCCACGTCACGACGAGGGCGAACACGACGTAGTCGAACCCTTCTGCGTACGGACGCGGCGCGCCGAGGATCGGACCCAGCTCGCGCAGTTGCACGAGGTGCGCGCCGAGCCATCCCACGTAGACGAGCCCGAGCAGCGTGGTCGCGATGTGATACACCGCATACTGCGTCTCGCGGCGAAACAGCTCGATGCACATCACCGCCAGGAGCACGACGGCAAAGAGCAGGTTCGCGTCGATCGTGGACAGCGCGGATCGACTCCACACGAGGATGATCCCGCACGAGACGCCGATGAAGCGATACGGGCGCAACCCCTTCGCGCGCATCATGCGGTAGAACTCGAACAGTCCCAACCCCACGACGATGCTCACGAGCGCGAGCCACTGCACTCCACCGAGATACGCGGCGTAGAGCACGATCGGAATGCCCACGAAACCTGTCGCCACGCGCAATGCGAACGGTCCGGGAACGACCGAGTCACGCCCGCGCGGCGCGTCCGGCGGCACGGGTGACAGCGCGCGGCCTGCGGCTCGCGCGGAAACGGCCGCCATCACTCCTCGACGCGGCCGAAGCGCCGGTCGCGTTGCTGGTAGGAAGCGCATGCCGTGAAAAGGTCGATCTTGCGGAAGTCCGGCCACAAGACGTCCGTCACCCACAGCTCTGCGTACGCGAGCTGCCAGAGCAGGAAGTTCGACAGTCGCCACTCGCCGCTCGTCCGAATGAGTAAGTCCGGATCCGGCAGGTTCGCGGTGTACAGGTACCGCTCGATCAAGGCTTCGTCGATTTCGCCCGGTGTGATGTGCCGATCTATCGCGTCGCGCGCGATGGCACGCACCGCATCGGCAATCTCCGCGCGGCCGCCGTAGGACAACGCCAGGTTCAGCACCATCCCCGTGTTGTGCGCGAGCGATCGCTGCGTGGCGTCGAGGACGACGCGCACGTACTTCGGCAGATCCTGCACGCGCCCGCTCACGCGCAACGTCACGTTTTGGCGATCCAGATTGTCGCGCTCTTCGGTGAGCACTTCCTTGAGGAGGCGCATCAGCGTCGCCACCTCGGTGCGCGGCCGGTGCCAGTTCTCTATGGAGAAGGTGTAGAGCGTCAGCACCTCGACGCCCAGTTCGACGGCGCCTTCCACGGCTTCGCGCACGGCGCGCTTCCCCGCGGTGTGACCGTGCACGCGCGGTAACCCGCGCCGCTGCGCCCACCGGCCGTTGCCGTCCATGATGACCGCGATGTGGCGCGGGATCTTGCCGGCGCCGACGACCTGCTGCCTGAGGCGTTCCGCCGAGCGATCGCCGTCGTGCGGGACGTCGATCGCCGGAGCAGGCGCTGATCGCGGGGCGCCCACGAGCGTCAGACCTCCATCAACTCCGCGCTCTTCTTGGCGGCCATCTCGTCCAGGACCTTCGTGTACTTGTCGATCATCCTCTGGACATCCGCGTGCGCGCGCTTCACGTCGTCTTCCGTCGCTTCTCCGTCCTTCTCCAACTTCTTGAGCGCGTCGAGCGCGTGGTGACGCACGTTGCGCAAGCTTACCTTTCCTTCTTCGATCAACTTGCCGACGGTCTTCGTCATCTCGCGGCGGCGTTCTTCCGTGAGCGGGGGCACCGGCACGCGAATCACCGAGCCGTCGTTCGTGGGGTTGAGCCCGAGGTCCGCCTTCATGATGGCTTTCTCGATCGGACCGATCAGGTTGCGCTCCCAGGGTTGGACGACGATCAAGCGCGCGTCTGGTGTGCCGATGTTCGCCACCTGCGAGAGCGGCGTCGGCGTGCCGTAATAGTCCACGCGCACGGTATCGAGCAGTGAGACACTCGCGCGCCCGGTGCGCACGGACGTGAGCTCGTGCTTCACCACCTCCAGCGACTTCTTCATCTTCTCTTCGGCGTCGGCGAGAACGTTTTTCGGCATGGTCTATCCCTCGACGTTGGTGCCGACCGGCTCGCGCTGCACAACGCGCATCAGGTTGCCGGCCACGGTGCCGTTATACACGACCAGCGGCAGCTTGTTGTCCATGCACAAGCTGATCGCGGTGGAATCCATCACCTTGAGACCGCGCGTGAGGACATCCAGGTACGAGAGGCGACGATACAACTCCGCGTCGGGATGCACCACGGGATCGGCCGAGTACACCCCATCCACTTTGGTGGCCTTGAGGATGACGTCCGCCTCGATCTCCACGGCCCGCAGCACGGCGGCCGTATCGGTGGTGAAGTACGGATTGCCCGTCCCGGCCGCGAAAATCACTGTCCGTCCCTTCTCCAGGTGACGGACGGCGCGCCGGCGGATGTACGGTTCGGCGAACGCGCGCATTTCCATTGCGGTCATCACGCGCGTGTACAGGCCGGACCGCTCCAATGCCGCCTGCAACGCGAGCGAGTTCTGCACCGTGGCCAGCATCCCCATGTAGTCCGCGGTGACGCGGTCCATGCCTTCGGCCGCTTCGCGCAGACCTACGTCACCAGCGCCGGTCATGCGAAAGGGGC
>CAZEPH010000058.1:0-10256 GCA_964514075.1 uncultured bacterium
GACATCACCGGGCGGACTGCCTCAGAAATAGCCGGGTATGTGTCCACGACTGCTCGCTACGGATGGATCGACCATGTCCAGCGCGCCGGCCGCGAAGTGCAGCCGTCAGAGTCGGACGGCGACGCCTCTCCCCATGGCCTGCGTCTGGTTGTACACCAACCGGACAGCGCGGAGGCGGCCGAGTGGGTGCACGCACTTCGTGACTGCGTGGATGCGCTCCCGGATCGCGGACGGCGCGCCTGGTTCTTCCGTGCGTATTACGACATGAGCAGCCGAGACATCGCGCAGCATCCCCTCGTCGCGATCAACGCGCCGCATGTCGACGTATTGGTACAACGCACGCGCGAGGCGTTGCGCAAGTGTCTGAGAAAGAAAGGATATGAAGTGGAGGACGCCGGCCATCGCGCGTTCGTCGAGCTGTGGGACTACTTCGACACGCTCGCACGACGCGAGGAGGTGGCCTCTCCCCTTCGCGACGCGCTCCCCGCGCGGAGGACACGCCAGTGATGCACGAGCACGTGGACGACGACCGGTTGTTGGACTGCGTGGGCGGTTATCTCGCGCCCGCGGAACGAGGAGCCGCGCTGGATCAGGTACGCGCGTGCGAGGAGTGCGCGGCGCGCTTGCGCACGTACGCCGCGACGCACGAAATTGCGCGCGCCCGTGCGATGCAGGTCGTTGGCGCCGCGCGGGCCCCCCTCCGTCGCCCGTGGCGGCGCTACGGGTCCATCGCAGCGATGCTCGTGCTCGCGACCACCGCCTCGTACGTGTGGTGGACCGCGTCGCACCGCATTTCCCCGGGTGCGCAGGCGATCGAGTGGTTGCCGTCGCCGGACCCGAGCGTTCTGACGCGCGGGTCCGCGAGCAACGATGCGTTCGAGAAGATTCACCGCGGACTCGCCGCGTACAACGTGCACGATGCGGCGACAGCCGTGACTCTCCTGGAGTCCGTCCAGGTCGACGGTCCTCTCGAGCAAGTCCGCGTGATGTACCTCGGCAACGCACTCCTGCAGACGAGCCGAGCACCTGAGGCCCTTCGCGTGCTACGGTCCCTTGCGTGGAATCTCATTCCCGAACCGTGGAACGGCGAGGCGCAGTGGTCCCTGGCGCGGGCGATGGCGCAGTCCGGCGAGACGGAGAGAGCCGACTCGCTCCTGACCTCTCTCTCGGTGCGCCCGGACGACATCGGAGAACGCGCGCGGCGCGCACTGCATCGGTAGCGGTCGCTCTCCTCGCCACCGCGCTGTGCGGCTGCCGCTCGGCGTTGCCCCCTGATGCGGCGGCGACGCGGGTGCGCGTGGATTCGTTGCGCGCGCTGGGCCGCTACGACGAAGCTCTCCAACTGGCACGTGCCCGTGTCGCGTACGTCACGGGACTTCCGGATTGTCCGCGGTGGGAGATCGGCGATGCACGGCGCGACGTCGCCACCCTCCGGACGATCGCCACACTTCCCCTGTCCGATCGCACCGCGCTGGCCGAAGCGGACGCCGCACGCGCGCGCGCCGACTCATTGATCCGCGTGGGGGACGAAGCCGCCGCGTACTCCTTGCTCGAGGCGCAACTCGCCGTGCGCCGCCGGATCCTCGGAGACCGGCACATTGAAGTGGCGTCGTCACTCGCAACACTCGTGCGTTTGCAATTGGCCCGGGGCGACTTCCGTCGGGCGGACGACATGGCGCGAGGCGCCCTCGCGATCCGCGAGCACACCCTTGGACGAATGCACCCGGACGTAGCGCAAAGCTACGCCGACCTCGGCAGCGTGTTGAAAGGCAGCGGCTCGCGACGCGACTCGACTCTCTTGTTGTACCAGCAATCGCTGCGGTTGCGTCGAACGCTCTACGGCGACGGTGCACCGGAGACGATGGAGTCGCTCCTGGGAGTCGCGAACGTGTACCGCGTCATGCGCAAGACGGACTCAGCGCTCGTGGCTTTTCGCCGGGTCATCGAGCAGTGCCGGCGTCGTGAGGGAGATCCGCGCATGAGCGCGATCCTCCCCGATGCTCTCTTCTCCATGGCCATGGCAGTGACAGCTCGCGGCGACTGGGCGACGGCGGAACCGTGGCTGCGCGAGGCAGTTCAGCGGTACCGCACGCTCGGAATCACAGAGCGCCTCTCGCTGGTCCGCGCGCTCGGCTCGTACGGCACGGCGCTCCGTCACACAGGTCGCGCGCGCGAAGCGATCCCCATCTTGGAGCAGTGCGCGCGCCTCGAAGAAGCCCACTGGGCGCAAACGCCTCCCAGCACATCCCGCGGACTGTGGCTCCCGCTCGTCGCCTATCAGTTCCTCGCAGCGGCGCAACTCGAGTGCGGCCGCGGAGAGGACGCGTGGGTGTCCATGGAACGCGCGTACGGACGCACGCTCACCGAGCAACTCGCGGCACGGAACGCCATCGACACGACGGGGTGGTGGTCGCACATGCTGCCGCGCGTGCAGCGCGTTTTGGCGCCCGACGCCGCGGTGGTCGGGTGGCTCACGGTGCGTCCCGGTGCGGCGGGGGAAGAGTACCCGGTGTGGGCGTATTGCATTCGGCACACCGGGCCCGTGCACTGGGAACGCATCGACCGTCCGTCGCCGGACGCGCCGCTGGAATCGGATGCGGCGCTCGCTGCGCATGCATGGGAATGGAAGCGCTCAGCGGAATGGCCGCTACGGATGACGGACACGCGTGCACTTTCGGTCACCGCGCGCGCGGCGTACGACGCGCGGCTGGCGCCGCTGGAACCGTGGCTGGCCGGCGTACGCGCGCTGGTGCTGGTGTCCCCGGACTTCTCGCGCGGAGCCCCGGTGGAGTCGTGGATGGATCGCACGGGGACATGGCTTGCGGAGAAATACGCGATCGTCTATGCGCCGTCCGCTCTGCTCTTCGCCGCGTCGTCGAACGCCTCGGTGAACCGGCGCCGTTCGCCGCACGACTGGCGCGGGCTATTGGTGGTCGTGTCGGGGAAGAGTACGCCGACTGTCACGCAGCCCCTCGTCGCCGTGGACGAAGAGGTGGAGCACATCGCGCGACGGCTGGCATCCGCGAAGGTATTGCGCGGGCCGTCCGTCGAGGACTCCGTCCGAGCGCTGGCACGCACGGGCGAGTTGGGGCGATACGACCTCCTTCACTTTGTGGCCCACGGCATCGCCGACAGCCTCTTCCCGGGCGAGTCGGCGCTGCTCCTGCCCGCAAGCCGCGGCGCCGCGGCCGGTGCGCTGCTGACCCCCGACATTGTCCGCACGTCGTGGAACCTGGATGCAGAGTTGGTCACCCTTTCCTCGTGCAGTTCCGCGCGCGTCCGCGTGGGGCTGTCTGAAGGGGTCGGGTTTTCGTCGACGCTCATGGCCGCGGGTGCGCGTCACGTCCTGGCGAGCCTGCGCGATGTGGACGACCAGGCGACGTCGCTCCTCATGCGTCGCTTCTATGACGTGCTCTTGCAGCAGACGTCGCAGACGCCGCTCGACCGTGTGTTCGACGAGTCGCGTGCGCTCCGCGAAGCGCGCCTCTGGGTGCGCGCATGGCGCGCACCGGACGGCTCGCAGCCGTTCGCGCATCCCGTGTATTGGGCGTCGTTCTCGCTCATGACGGGCGGCTGCGCGGCGCCGTCCCGCTAGAAGTCGGTGGTTTGATCCAGCTTTCCCGCACGCTGCGCGCTGCGTTCCATCCGGCGGTAGAGAGCGAAGCCGGCCGCGAGCCACACGAGCGTCACCACGCACTGGAGGAGCACGAGCCGCTGTGTGGGAATCGCGGAGAGCTGCGGGGAGAATCCCGCTCCGACGAGCGCGCGGCGGCACGCCTCGATCCAATACGTTAGCGGGAGGGTGAACGCGACCTCGCGCATGACGTGCGGCAGAATGTCCGGGGGAAACACCGCGCCGCACAGGAGGTACAGCACGGCCGACGCGCTCTCATTCACCGACATGGCCTGTCGGGGAAAGACGAGCGCGCACCCGGCCATCACGAGACCGACCGCCGTGACGCCGAGAATCCCGACGACGAGACACGCGCCGAACAGCACGAGGCGCTCGGGTGCGAGTTGCAGGCGGATGTGCAGCACCACGGCGCCGAAGGCGAGCAGCACCGCACACGAGAGGATCGACATCACGAGCTTCGTCGCCGCGCGCCCGAACAGGTACGAGAGCAGACCGATCGGCGTCGTGTAGACGTACTTGAGCATCTGAAACTGCTCGCGGTCTTCGAACACGCACCACGAGAGGCCCACGAGCAAGAGCGGGACGAACACGAACAGCGCGTTGCCGATGTAGAGCCCCGCAAAGCGTGCGTCGCTCGCTGTCCCCCCGATCACGACGCGGTACATCACGAGCAGGATCAAGCTGGTGGCCAGCGGCTTGAGCAGGGCGAATACCAGGAAGACGATCGGGCGCGTCCAGTTGGCTTCGATCTGGTACCCGAGCCAAGCGGCGGCACGGAAGCCGCGGAGCTGTGCGCGCAGTGCGCTCACTGGTGCCTCGCGATGAGCGTACCTTCGCGCTTGGCGATCGTCTCGATCCAGCGCAGCAGGAACACGGAGGCGGCCACGAACACGACGAGACACGCGGCGAGAATCAGGATTTCCGTCGAGACGGAGAACAGCGGGCGCGCGTACTCCGGCGGGAAGATCATCTGACGCATCGCGTCGAGCCCCATGGCGAGCGGCAGCGCGGAGATCGCCGTGACGGCCCAGGGACCGAGGGCGCGCAGGGGAAAGTACAACCCGCTCGCAAGGAAGATCGGCTCCTGGAGGGCGTGCGCGAGTTGCCAGATCTCTCGGCCGTACAAAAGGAACAACGACGCGAAGCACATGCCCAGCGCGTACAGCGCGCAGAGCGTCAGCAGGAACACCGCGACGAGCAGCAGCGGATTCTCCGGATGAAACGGCACGCGGAAGACCCACAGACCGATGGCGAGCGCGGAGAGCGCGCGGATCGACGTCATGAAGATGCCGCCGACGGCCATGCCGGTCAGGATGGCGAGACGCGAACACGGCGCGATCATGTACAGCGCCAGCGTGCCGCCCTGCTTCTCCCAGTGGAGTTGCGTGCCCATCGTCCACAGCACGGCGATCCAGTACGACATCATCACGCCGCCGATCACCGCGAACGACTCGAACTCGCGCGGCGCGCCCATGCCGCGATAGACGTACACGTACCCGAACATACCGACGATGGCGAGGAGCGTCTCAGTGATGAGCCACGACGGTTCGCGCGCGGCGGCGAACGTGCGCACGTAGGCGCGCGCGAGCGTGGCGCGGATGTTCGTGCGGAGGGGCTCGAGGTTCATGACGCGGCGCTGGCGTCGACGACGTTGCCGGCGTCGTCCATCTCCCGTCCGACGATCTCCACGAACACGTCCTCGAGCGAGGGGTCGTGCGTGCTCAGGTTGTGGACGGTGCGCCCGCTCTCGCCGAGATGATCCATGACGGCGCGCATTGCGCGGGGATCCGCGAGACGCAAGTGCACGGCCACGGTGCCGCGGTCCGTCGGCGGCGACGTGCGCAGGTGCTCCACGCCGGGCAATGCGGACAGCCGCGCCGTGAGCGCGTCCTCCGGCTCCACCTCCAGCACGACGCGCCGTGCGGCGGACACACGCGCCCGCAGGCCGTTCGGCGTATCCGTGGCGAGGATGCGCCCGCCGTCGATGATCGCGATGCGATCGCAGAGTTCGTCGGCCTCCGCCATGTAGTGCGTCGTGAGGAGCGTCGTGCGTCCCGGCCGCTCTTTCATCCACTCGCGCAAGAACTCGCGAATGCGGCGCGCGGAACTCACGTCCAAGCCGAGTGTCGGCTCGTCGAGGAAGACGATCTCCGGTTCGCTGATGAACCCGCGCGCAAAGTTGAGGCGCTGCTTGAATCCCGTAGAGAGGCGGTTCACGCGCTCGTCCGCTTTCTCCTCGAGCCCGAGGCGCTGCATCAACCAGTCGCCGCGCACGCGGCTCTCGCGCGTTGGCACGCCGTAGAACTGCGAGAACATCCATAGCGTCTCGCGCACGGTGAGGATGCCGTAGCCCGCGTTGTCGCCGCCGGAGACGAGCGTGATGCGGCGGCGCACCTCGCGCGGGCGTTGCGCCACATCGAAGCCGGCCACGCGCGCATCGCCGCTGGTTGGGGCAAGCAGCGTCGTCAGGATCTTCATGAGCGTCGTCTTGCCCGCGCCGTTGGGCCCGAGGACGCCGAAGAACTCGCCCCGTGCGATCTCCACGTCGACCCCGGCGAGGGCCACCGTTTCACGCACGCGCTCCGGACTCCAGCGTTTGCCGCTGCGGAAGGTGCGCGTGAGCGCGCGCGTCACGACGGCCGGGGCGAGTGCGGCCGCGTTGTCTCGAGAATCGGTCGGCATGCCCCGCAGGATACGCGGAGTCGTTCGCTGTGCGAAAGCGGCGTTACGGTTTGCCCGGCGGCGGACACTCGCACGGCGGACATCCCTTGTCGAAGATGATGCGCCATCGTCCGTCGGCATCCCGCCGCCAGACGGAGTTGAACGTGCCGATCCGCGTTCCCGTCGGATCGAAGACGGGTCCGCTGGAGAGGGCCAGCGCGCCGGAATCGAGCACCTCCACGCTCTCGGGTCGCCACGAGAACGGAGCGTCGGCGCCGTCGAAGAACCGCCGCCACACTGCGAAGATCGCGGTCGGTCCGCGTTGCACCGTCGAGCGTCCGAAGAAGACCGCTTCATCGGACAGAAACGCGAGGAACGCCGTCGTATCGCGTGCCGCCATCGTGTGAGCGAAGGCGGTTTCCACGGCACGCACCTCGCGTGCGAGCGAATCAGTCGGGGGCGCGGCGACGGCCGTGGCGACGACAAGCAGATGCGCGAGAATCATCGGACCTCCATTGGATGGCAGGGCCCACCACGGTACACCAAAGGAGGGGAACTTTGGGGCCATGCCGCTTGTGCGGGCGCGCGCAGTAGTCTGAAAGGGCCACGGCCATGACCGTCACGCACGGACGATCGGCGAGGCGACGCACTCCGGACTCCGGGAGGTGCAACATGAGGAACAGAGGTGGAGCCGCGGGCGGGATCGCTCTGGCGGCGCTGACGGTGTTGGCGGCGGGTCTCATCGGTGCAACTCCTTCCCCCAGCGGCCTGCGGCGCGGGGAGACGGCGTACGTCATGTACTGCGCGATGTGTCATGGCGATTTGGGTTACGGCGACGGTCCCCTCGCAGGCGACTTCACGAAGACTGCGCATGTCACCCCCCTCCGGCTCAACGACGCAGAGCGACTCAACGCCCTCGGGCGCAAGAAGGTTGCCGAGATCGTGTACGACGGCGGCGGACACTCGGGGCGGTCGAACCTGATGCCGCCGTGGGGAGAGAAACTCGGCAGGCCGCTCGTGGAAGACGTCACGGACTACCTGTTCACCTTGCCGCAGCACGCGGCGCAAGCGAGAGCCAGCCGGTCCGCGCTCAACCGCGCATACTACGCCGCGCCGAAGGGGGCGAGCGCATCGGGCCGGAAGCTGTACGTCTACTACTGCGCGCTCTGCCACGGCCTCACGGGCACGGGGGACGGAGTGTATGCGGACACGGTGTTCGCACGTCACGGCGTGAAGCCGCGCGACCTCACCGACCGCGCGTACTTCGCCACACGAAAAGACAAGGACATCTACACGGTGATCGCCCTCGGTGGAATGCGGACGGATCGCTCTCCCGACATGCCGACGTGGGATCTGCAACTCACGCCCGCACAGATGAAGGACCTGGTTCGCTACATCAGAGCAATCTCGAAGACGAAACCCACGCCCTAGAGCGTGCGCGGGGGGGGAGGACGGGGACATGCGACGAGCACCACGACGAGCGCACCACGTGTGCGGCGTGGTGCTGTGTGCGCTCACAGGGGTCACTCCTCTCGTTCGCCCCCCTCCGGACGTTCGCTACACGCATGCACCACGTCCTGTCTTGTTTCGACACGACACCCACTTTGGCTATGCACGCGGGCAGTGCGGCGTGTGCCATCCCGCGATCTTTCCGATGCTGCGTCCGACGCACCGCACATCGCACGCGGCATTCGAGGCGGGTGCCCAGTGCGCGGTCTGCCATGATGGACGCGATGCGTTCTCGACGCACGACACCACGGCGTGTGACCGCTGCCACACTCCACCACCCGCCGCGCGCACCGCGCCGCGCGACAGCGTACCGAGCGCGCGCGCGCACCCCGGCGTCGTCGTCCTTGCGCGCAGCGCCGATTCCCCGGGGTCCGTGATGTTCCGCCACAGCACACACGCGCAGGCGTGCTCCGCGTGCCATCCCCCGTTCGCCCGGCGTGCAAACGCCACGCGCGGCGTGATGCACGACGCGCGGTACTGCGGGCGATGCCACGACGGAACGCGCACGTTCGGCGTCGAGGATGCCGAGCGCTGCGATCGCTGTCATCGAGAGGCGGGGGGCACATGAGCGCCGGCCTTCTCTTCGACTCGACGCTGTGCATCGGGTGCGGCGGCTGCACGGCCGCGTGCAAGGAAGCGAACGCCCTGCCGCTCCCAGTGGAGCAGCGGACGACGGCGTACACGTGGACGACGGTCACGCGGCGGGGTCCCGCGTGGGTGCGGTCGCTCTGCATGCAATGCCTCTCGCCCACGTGCGTGTCCGTCTGTCCCGTGGGCGCCATGCAGCGCACCGCGCAGGGCGCTGTCACGTACAACGCCTCGAAGTGCATCGGGTGCCGCTACTGCATGATGGCGTGCCCGTTCGGCGTGCCCAAGTACCAGTGGGATCGAGCCGTGCCGATCGTCGGCAAGTGCATTCTCTGCGCGGGTCGCCTCGCGCAGGGCGAGGCCCCGGCGTGCGCATTCGTCTGCCCAACCGGCGCCACGCTGTTCGGCGAACGCGATGCGCTCCTCACCGAGGCCACCGCGCGGCTGCGCGCCCGCCCGCGCCGCTACGTGCAACACGTGTACGGACGGGACGAAGTCGGCGGCACGGGCGTGTTGCTTCTCTCCGGCATCCCCTTCGATCAGTGGCCCCTGCAGACGAACCTGCCGCGCCAGCCGCTGTCACTTCTCACGTGGCAAGTCCTCGGAAAAGTGCCGGACTACGTGCTGCTCGCCGGTGCGGCGTTGTTCGGCATCCACTGGCTCACCAAGCGGCGCATGGAGATCGCCGCGCGCCAGGCGGCCGAGTGATGCGTGCGCGCCGTTGGGGGTTCTGGGAGATCGTGGCCGCGCTCATCGTCGTGGCGTTCGCGGGGGTGGCGGTGCTGCGCTTCACGCGCGGGCTCGGCGCGGTGACGCACTTGAGCGATCGCTTTCCGTGGGGCGTGTGGATCGGGTTCGACGTTCTCTGCGGCGTGGGCCTCGCGGCCGGCGCGTTCACCGTAACCGCGATCACGCACGTCTTCCACGCTTCGCGTTTCGAGCCGATCGTGCGGCCGACCGTGCTCACGGGCCTCCTGGGATATCTGCTGGTCATCGCCGCGCTGATGTTCGACCTCGGCCAACCGTGGCGCATCTGGCACGCGCTCGTGTTCTGGAATCCGCACTCGGTGATGTTCGAGGTGGCGTGGTGCGTGATCCTATACACGGCGGTGCTGCTGCTCGAATTCGCACCGGTCGTGTTCGAACGATTGCGGCTGGAGAGGCCGCAGCGCGTTCTGCGCGCGATCGGCACGCCGCTCGTGATCGCCGCGGTGCTGTTGTCCACGCTGCACCAGTCATCGCTCGGATCGTTGTACCTGATTGCCCCCACCAAGCTGTATCCGCTGTGGTACTCCCCTCTCCTGCCGTTCCTGTTCTTGCTGTCCGCTGTCGCCGCGGGCATCGCGATGGTGGTGATCGAGTCCGCTCTGAGCGAACGTGCGTTCGGGCGCCGGCTGGAGATGTCCGTGCTCGAACCGCTCGCCCGCGGGTTGTTGGTCACGCTCGTTCTGTACGCTCTCCTGCGGCTCGTGCAGCTGCGGCGCTCGGCCGCGCTCCCGCTTCTCCTGCACCCCGGGTACGAGGAGGCCATGTTCCTCCTCGAAATCGCGCTGGGTATTCTCCTCCCCGTCGCGGTCTTGAGCGCCGCGTCGGCGCGGCGGTCGCCGCGCGCCCTCACCGTGTGTGCCCTCCTCGTGGTCGCGGGGTTTCTGCTCAATCGCCTGAACGTGAGCGTCACGGGAATGGAGCGGGCCGCCGGCGTGCGCTACTTGCCGTCCGCGATGGAACTCGCCGTGTCGGTGGGGCTGGTTGCCATCGGTTTCGTGCTGTTTGCACTCGCCGTGCGGCATCTGCCGATCTTCCCTCCGGCGCCCGTGCGCGACGAGATCGGGTGACGCCATGCGCACGCGCATCAGCACGCAGG
>CAZEPH010000059.1:0-10166 GCA_964514075.1 uncultured bacterium
GAGGCCGAGGACTTCCCCGATCTCGTCGAACGTCATGTCGTGGTACTGGCGCAGGATCACCACCGACCGCTCGCGCTCGGCCAGCGCGTCGATCAGGCGGCGCACGGTCGAGGTCGCGTCGCGGTCCTCCGCGACGGCGGCCGTCTCCTTCTCGTGCAGCGTGCGACGGATCCGTATCGCGGGTATTGGGACGTACCGGGCGGGTATTGCGAAGGAGATGAGCACCCGCTCGTCTGCGCGAGGCGCGAGGCGCGCGAGGAAACCGGCCTCGACGTGGAGATCACCGGCTTCCTCGGTATGTGGATCGACAACACGGACTTTGCGTTTCAGCCCGCCGTCGCGTTGAACGTCTACTACCACGCGGTGCCGATCGGCGAGCCGCACGTGCGGCTGCAGGAAGACGAGGTGACGGCCTACGCGTGGTTCGCTCCCGGCAGCATCCCGCGAGACTTGGCGTTTCCGGGTCACGTCCACCGCGTCATGCGTGCGTGGACGGATGCGATGCAGGCGAACGATCTGCGGTCGTCGTTGCGCGATCGGCCCTAGAGCGACCGCATCGTGAAGACGACCATGTGGTACGTCATCCACGCGCCGAGTACGACGGGCAGCAACACGATCGCGATCGCACCCGCCACGATGAAGTAGTCGCGCGTGCGCGGCCGCAGCCGGCCGCCGGCGTGCGCGCGCAGGAGTTCGATGTTGCGATGGTTCGCGCGCACGAAGATGTCCGCAAAGTCCCCGAGCAGCGGAACGAACGAGACGGCGTAGTCCATCGCCACGTTGATCGCCATGCGCCCGACGATGACGGGCGGCACGCGGTGCCACAGCGCGTGCGCAACGATGGCGAGCGCGAAGAGCGCGGTGACGACGTCTCCACCGGGGATCACGCCCAGCAGAGGGTCGAGGCCGACGCGCACGCGCGTGCGCGGGATCCGGAACAGGCCGTCGAGAACGTGCGCGAGCCGCTCCAGCCGCTGAATGCTCCGCGGCGTCACGCGTCGCGCCGCGTGCTGTGGATCTCGCCCCGCGTGACGGGGCGAACGAGCAGATCGAACGCGAGCCACAGCGTGCGCGAAAACGGGAAGAACGCGACCGGCGCGAGGATCATCAGAACGACGCTGACGAAGAGGATCGTGTCCCACGGCACGTCGGGCCACGTCCACACGGCGACACCGACCAGCAGAAGCGCGAAGAGCGCTTCGGAGACGAACAGATTGAGCGCCATCGCCCCCAGGTAGTAGCCCTCTTCGTGCCGCGCGAGCGCGAGGCCGCAGCCCGGGCACGTATCGCGGATGCGAAACCACGACGCGAAGAGCGGACCGCCGGCGCAGGCGGGACAGCGCAGGCGAAGAGCGCGAGCGAACAGCAGCACGATGTGCGAGGCGCGAGGCATACGAGCGCGGCATCGTACCATGGAGTGCTCAAGTGACGCGTGCGTGCGGTCGATCACACGTGCGATGACCGCTCGATCCGTCACCGCCGCGTGGATTCTCCTCCTGTGCATGGCCCCGCCCCTGTCGCCGTGGTTCTGGGGTGCGAATGCGCTGCGATCGATTCCCCTGGCGCAGGCGCTGTGTCTCGTGTGCGCGGCGGTCGGCGCGGGCGCGCTGGCGTGGCTCGCGCAGAAGCGCGTGACGGAACGAACCGCTTCGCTCGTCTGGGCAACTGCGACGGCGGTGGCCTGCCTCCTCGTCTGCGTCGTGCTGCGCGAGCGCGCGCACGTTCTGGGCGACACCTGGGTGCGCGCGCGCACTCTCGCCAACTACCCCGGCCTGCCGCTGCACCACGCACAACTGTCTGCGCTGGCGTCCATCCTGCACGCCGCGCCGCTGGATCTCGCGGTGAACGTCTGGCTGCCGCTCGCGCCGCGCCGCGGCGTGCGCGCGTCGGCCGCGGACGCCGTCTCCGTCGTGTGCGCACTCGAACTCTTGGTCTTTTCCTCCGGCGTGTGGCGTCTGACGCGCCGCATCACCGGCGGCGGCGATCCCGTCACGCGCGTCCTGCTCGCGGCCGTTCTCTGCATGGGGGGGTCGCTCGAGGTGTACGCGGGCTACGCAGAGTCCGCGGGGCTCGTGCTCGCGATCGCTCCGTGGTGGTGCGACGCCCTGCTCGCCCCGCTGGCGCGACCGCGTGATGCGTGGCGGCTCGCCGCTCTCTGGTGCGCAATGCTGCTCGCGCATCGCCTCGCTCTGGTGCTCGCCCTGCCGATGGCCTGGCGCCTGGCGATGCCCGAATCGTCCGACGGCCGAGGGGCCCGACTCTCGGCGACAGTCGCATCGGCCGGCGCGTTTCTGCTCGCACTGGCAGCGAGCGTCTCGCAACTCGCGCGCGATCGCGGCGACGTCGCGATCATGTGGTTCACGGCCGGCGCGCGGCCGTCGGTCTCGCTCGTGTTCGGTGACGCGATCAATACGTTGCTCGTCGTCGCGCCCGCCGCGTTCGCGTTCAGCGGCGTTCTCGCGGACGCCGTGAGTTCACGCACGGCCCTCCGCGATCCGCGCGTGCGCATCCTCTGCGTTGCACTGCTCCCGCTCGCAGTCCTCCTGCCGGTCCTCCCGTGGGGGCGCGAGGGATTGGGCGGACAGCGCGATTGGGACATCAGCGTCCTGCTCGGTTTCGTGCTCACCCTCGTCGTCGTGTCCGGTGCCGCGGCGTCGACCTCCGTCAGGGTGATACGCCGCGCGGCGGTCCTCGCGCTTCCGCTGTTGACGCTGCACGCCGGTGCATGGATCGTCTTGCAGTCCAGCGAACGCGCGTGTCTCCAGCGCGCGGACGCCATGCTGCGCGGCGTGCCGCCGCTTCCGGTGCCACAGCAGGTGCACGTCGCAAGCTATCTCGGGGAGCGCTGCCGCGTGACCGGCTACCCCGAGGCGGCCGCCCATTTCTACGAGCATGCGGCCGTGATCAACCCGAACCCGAACGACGCACTCCGCGCGGCGGATGCCTGGCTGGCCGCCGGACACACGGACGATGCACGCCGCATGCTCGATCGTGCGCGCGGGACCGGGCGCACGCTGGATCCCATCGCCTCGCGATCCGCGGCGGCGCTCGATTCGTCGCTCCGCGTCATCAGCGCCTCGCTGCACCGCTAATCGTCGCCCTCGCGCGGCGGGTGCGATTCCGCTACGATCCACTCCCGTGACGACCTCTTCCCTGAGCGTGTGCGCGCTGCGCGTGAACGGCGAACGACGTGAGTGCGCCATCTCTCCGCACACGACGCTCCTTGAGGTGTTGCGCGAGACGCTCCGCCTGACCGGCACCAAGCAGGGGTGCGACAAAGGCGACTGTGGCGCGTGCACCGTGGTCGTCGACGGCGAGCCGGTTTTGTCGTGCATCACCCTCGCGCTTGCGTGCACGGACAAAGACGTGGTGACGGTGGAAGGCCTCGCGGCGAACGGCGAGCCGCATCCGCTGCAGGACGCGTTCGACGTGTGCGGCGGTGCGCAGTGCGGTTTCTGTACGCCGGGCGTGTTGATGAGCGCGTGGGCGCTGCTCCAGCGCACGCCGCGTCCCTCGCGCGAGGAGATCGCGCAGGCGCTCTCCGGTAATCTCTGCCGGTGCACCGGATACGTGAAAATCTACGAGGCGGTGGAACACGCCGCGCGGCGCATGAACGAGTCCCTGGCGCGATGAGCAGTCCCAAACCCAATCGCTCGCACGGGCGCGGCACCGCGGATCACGTGCGCGGCGCGCGTATCGTGGACGAACGCGGCGCGTCGAGTGCGATCGGCGGCGGCACGCGCGAACGCACGCGCGACGCCGTCGTGTCGGAGCGTGTGATGCCGTCGGACGCAGAGCGTCTCGTGCCCCCTCAGTGGGAGGGCGGCCGCAGCGGCGCGCCCAATCCCACGCGCGAGTTCTCGGTCATCGGCAAACGCAACCGGAAGATCGAAGGCCTGGCGAAGGTGACGGGCCGCGCCGTCTATGCAGACGATATCGTTCTGCCGCGCATGCTGCACGGCAAACTCCTCCGCAGTCCCCACGCGCACGCGGAGATCCTCTCCATCGACACGTCCGCCGCACTGGCGATGTCCGGCGTGCACGCGGTGATTCTCGGGCGCGACATGCCGACCTGTTACGGCATCATTCCGTGGACGCAGGACGAGCAGGCGCTCTGCGAGCGCAAGGTGCGCTATGTCGGCGATCCGGTGGCCGCCGTTGCAGCGGAGACGGAGCGGCTGGCGGAGGAAGCGGTCCGTGCGATCCGCGTGGAGTACCGCCCGCTGCCGCCGGTGATGACGATCGACGACGCGCTGCAGCATCCCGATTGGGTGGTCAACGAGCAGGCGCGCGAAGGCAACGTGTCGAAGCGCGTGCACCTGGAGTTCGGCGATGTCGAGAGTGAATTGGCCGCCAGCGATGCGGTGGTGGAGGCCGAGTACTTCTACGAAGGCTCCACGCACGCGCCCATCGAACCGCACTGCGCCATCGGCGACTACGACCCCACGGGATTGCTCACGCTCTACTCGTCGACGCAGGTGGCGCACTATCTCCACCGCGAACTCGCGCGCGTGCTGGAGCTGCCCACGCAGCGCATTCGCGTGATTCAGCCGACGGTCGGCGGCGCGTTCGGCGGGAAGAGCGAGCCATTTTCGTTGGAGTTCTGCGCGGCGAAGCTCTCGATGGTGACGGGTCGTCCCGTGAAGATTCTCTACACGCGTGAAGAGGTGTTCTACGCGCACCGTGGCCGTCACCCGATGCAGATGCGCGTGCGCACCGGCATCACGGCAGACGGCGAGCTCACCGGACACGACGCGGTGAACTTCATCGACGGCGGCGCGTACTCGTCGTTCGGCCTCGTCACGACCTACTACAGCGGGCAGCTTGTCACCGCACCCTATGGCATGCGGGCCTATCGCTTCGACTCCACGCGCGTGCACACGACGAAACCCTGCTGCGGTCCGAAGCGCGGGCACGGCTCCGTGCAACCGCGCTTCGCGCTCGAATGCCAGATCGACAAACTCGCCGAAGCGATCCGCATGGATCCGGCGGAGGTGCGCAGGCGCAACTTCCTCGGCGAAAATGCGCGCACCGTAAACGGGATGCGCGTCACGTCGAACGGTTTCCTCGAGTGTCTCGACACGGTGCTGCGCGCCTCGTCGTGGTCCGAGAAGTTTCGGCGGATGCCGTACGGGCGCGGCATCGGGCTCGCCGGGTCCACGTACATCAGCGGAACGAACTACTGCATTTACCCGACGGAGATGCCGCAGTCCGGCGTGCAACTCCAGCTGGATCGCAGCGGACGCGCGACCGTGTTCTGCGGCGCGTCCGACATTGGACAAGGCTCGGACTCCGTCTTCGCATACATCGTCGCGGAGGAACTCGGGCTGGTCCTGCGCGACATCCGCGTGGTTGCTGCCGACACGGATCTCACGCCGGTGGACCTCGGATCGTATTCGAGTCGCGAGACGTTCATGGCCGGCAACGCGTGTCTCGACGCCGCGCGCAAGATGCGCGAGCTGATCGCCGGCGTGCTAGCGGACAAATGGGGCTGTGCGCGCACGGAGGTGTCGCTCGCGGGCGGCGTCGCGTGCTCGACGCGCGATCCGCAACACGAGCAGATGAGCGTGCGCGACGCGATCCAACTCGCGGAGGCGCGGCACGGCACGCTGGGATCGGTCGGATGGTATCAGTCGCCGCTGCTCGGAGGCGACTATCGCGGCGGAACGATCGGCGCGTCGCCCGCGTACTCGTTCACCGCGCACATCGCAGAAGTGGAGTGCGACGTCGAGACCGGTTTCGTCGACGTGGTGAAGGTGTGGGTCGCGCATGATTGCGGGCGCGCGCTCAACCCGACCGCGGTGGAAGGACAAATCGACGGCAGCACGTACATGGGATTTGGCGAGGCGCTGCTCGAAGCGCACGTGTTCAAACCCGCCGGCCCGGGCCATCGCGACGGGTTGCACTTCGGTCCGTCGCTGCTCGACTACCGCATCCCCACGTCGATGGACACGCCGGCGATCGAGTCGCACATCGTGGAGTCGATTGACCCCGAAGGGCCGTACGGAGCGAAGGAGGCCGGCGAAGGACCGCTGCACTCGAGCGTCCCCGCCATTGCGAACGCGATCTACGATGCGCTAGGCGTGCGATGCGACCGGCTGCCGTTCAGCCCGCCGCGCGTGCTGTCACTGCTGCGCGAGGGCGATGCACGCGCGCGGTGGGAGAGGGCGCGCGCGCAAATCACCCCGCGCGCTCCGCGTGCCCCGCGTGCCTCACGCGCGGCGCGCTCGCGCAGCGGAGCCCCGGCATGCTGACGCTCCCGCGCTTTACATGGATTGCACCGCGCACGCTCGACGACACGCTCGCGGCGCTCACGGACGACTGCCTCGTCGTCGCCGGCGGAACGGACGCCGTGCCCAATCTCAAGCACCGCCTCCACGAGCCGCGCGTGATCGTGCACATCGGCGGCGTGCGTGAGTTGCACTTCCTGCGCGAAACGGACGACGGCCTGGAGATCGGGCCGCTTGTCACGCTCGCGCAGGTCGCGAAAAGTCCGATCATCCGCCGCGGCTATCCGAGTATTGCGACCGCCGCGGGCCTCGTCGCGTCGCCGCAGATCCGGAACATGGGGACGATCGGCGGCAACCTGTGCCTGGACACGCGCTGCACCTATTACAACCAAACGTACTTCTGGCGCTCGGCGCTTGGCTTCTGTCTCAAGAAAGAGGGCAGCGTCTGTCACGTGGTGCCGGGCGGGCAGAAGTGCGTGGCCGCACACTCGTCCGACGTCGCACCCGTGTTGATTTCGCTCGGTGCGGAAGTGGAGATCGCGAGCGTGCGCGGACGCTACACGATCCCGGTGGAGGACTTCTTCGTCGCGAACGGCGTGCACAACACCGTGCTCAAGCCGGGCGAATTGGTGACGCGCATCTTCGTACCCGGCCGCTCACGCGACGCGCACGCGGCATACGCAAAACTGCGCCCGCGCGGCGCGATCGACTTCCCGATGCTCTCGGTCGCGTTTGCCGCGCGCATGGATTCCACGGGCTGCGAGTGGGCGCGCCTCGTCGTGAGCGCTCTCGCGGCGAAGCCGCGCATCATCGCCGGCGTGAACGCGCTGCTCCACGACGCGCCTCTCACCGACGAGACGTTCGAGGAGGTGGCGCAGAGCGCGTACAAGCAGTGCCATCCGCTGATCAACGTGCCGTACGACGACGCGTACCGCCGGGAGATGGTGCCGGTGTTCGTGAAGAGGGTGGTGAAGGACGCGCTGGTCGTCCGGGCCAACGTACCTTGAGTGGCAGCCTCCTCGATCGGCGATCACGATTCGATCACCGGTCACGATGCTAGCCGGACACCCCTGACGAAGACGCGCCCGGCGCGCACGCCAGGCCTGACAACTATGTTGCCGTCGTTCGAACAGTCCTGCGATGGGCGGCGGCGGCGACTCCTCCGAGAAGCAGCGCCAGGAGAAACGCACCCCAACGAGGAAGAAGCGGCGAGCCGAGTCCCACCGTCGGCTGTGCGATCGTCGTCGCCATGAACGTCTGCACGTGTCCGGCCCCGTCGGCAACCGTCACAACATACTCGAATGTGCCGGGCGACGCGCTCGGCGCAGTGAGCGTAGCTTGTGCGTGAGCTGCAACGACAACATTCGCGAACGGCGTCGCCGGCCACGTCACCGTCTGTGACGCGTTCGTGTTGTTGACCACCGTGTAGGCGACTGTCGATCCACTCCACGAGCAGTTGCAACCGATGAGCACGTTGTCGAACGGATCGACAACGGAGTTCTGCTGAGAGTTCTGTTCGGGCGGCTGTTTGAGCATCTTCACCTTGAGATAGGTGATGTCGCACGTCGTGATCCGAGTGGAATCGCACTTGCCGTCAGCGCACTCGATGATCGTGGCGGTTCCCGCGAGCGTCTCCACCGTCTTGACGCCATCCTGGATGCTGCCTGCGTAGGTATCACACTTCGTGCTGCTCACACCAGGAATCGTCACGCAGAAGTCGTTTGTCGTGGTTACCTGGTTCTGTGCTCGTCTCAAGAGCTTGCAGGTCGTCGTGTTGTGGACGTAGTCAACGTCTCGTCCAGCGCACGCGTTGCTCGCAACGGTGTCCGCTCGCGCAGGAGAACATGCGAACGTATGCAGGAGGAGGAGGGTGCTACCAAATGCAGCGACGTGGATCACGAATCGCGGTACTCGGAGAACGAGGTAGGACATGGGGCACCTCCCGTGACAAGATTGCACCTGGGAGAACTCACCAATCCGAATGAGCGGCCGCCTAACGATCCGGAATGTGCATCACAATGCGGCCGGCGCAGCACTGTCGGCTGCGCGGCGACGAGGATACATGTACGACTCCAACGTGTACACACCACGGGCTGCCCAGGGATCGCCAGCCAGGAAGGACCCGGCGCAGGGCCGGGTCCTCGGAACAGCAACTATGCGATCACGCACCTACCGATACAGCCCCTTGATCGCTCCCCACGTCGACGGCTCCACCGGTGTTACCACGCACCGGCACGCCAGTGTGAGATGCCGCCCCACGGCGTCGTTGTCGACCACCTCCCAACCGGGAGGCACCACGTCGAATACGTTGTGCGATGCGTTGCTGTTCACGTCGGCGTCCGTCAGACCGAGGCTCGCGCCAAAAGGCGTGACCGTGTTGCCGACCTCGTATTGGTCGAGCGGCACGTTGGACACGACCTCCGGGAGAAAGTCCCATTGCCCGCCGAGCGGGGTCAGGTGCGCGCCGTTGTTACTCTCCGCCATGGCATACAGCCCACCGCCGCTGTTCAGGAACGCAATGATGTCCGCACGGCGCGTGTTCAGAATACCGAGTTCCGCCTGTGTCAGAATGCCGCCGAAGTCGGACGCGATGACAATCGCGCCATACTTCGATCCCAGGAGGTTCAACTCCCCGTCCAGCGTGTAGGCATCATGCTTCTCGAACGCGATCCCGTCGGCGTACCCGGAGGCGATGATGCCCTGCTTCCCTTCCACGTGACCGCCGGGAACGGCGATGTTCGACTCCACGAAGAGGAACTTCGTCGCGCCGCCCGCGACGTACGAGTTGAACGCGGGATCCATGACGTAGCCGATGCCCGTCTGGTTGATGTGTTGAGCACCGAGTGCATTCGCGCCCAAATATGCGTGGAAATCCGGATCATGTCCGGTGATGAAGACGCTGCCGGCGAGAGCGGTCGATGCGAGACAGAGAAGGCCGACGAGCGCAAGAGACAGTGCACGAGACTTCATGGGGACCTCCTTGATGTGAATGGATCGTCACCGCACGAGAACGACCCTTTCTCGTGCGTGCGCTTCCGCCGTCGTGGCGACGATCGTGTAGATGCCGGCTGAGACGTTGTGTCCGGAGAGATCGACTCCCGGCCATCGACCGGCCTCCACCACGCCGCGCGTCTCCCACACGAGACGACCCGCGGCGTTGTACACGCGCACATCCGCTGGCGCGTGTGTTCCACCAACGCTGAACGCGACACCCCCGTGCGCAGGGTTCCGCGCCAGGCGAACGTTCAGCACCTCACCGTGGAGAGGAGACGGCGACACGCTCGTCACGGTCGGTCCGTCCCATCGCGCGATGTAGCTCGATCCTTTTCCGCCCGCGGCGACGAATCGACCGCCGACGGATAAGCTCCCACCGTACACGGCGAGCGCATCCACCTCGCCGTTCACGCCGCTGCCGAGTGCGCTCCACGCTACGCCGTTCCACGTTGCGATGCGCGAGGCGGCCGCGCCGCCGGCGTTCACGAAGAGACCGCCTGCGACGAGCACGTTGTCGTACACGGTGAACGCGCGCACGGTGCTGTCCACCCCGGCCCCGAGCGCGGACCACGCCACACCATTCCACTGCGCGACGTGCGTGCCAGGCGCGGTGAACGCGCCGCCGGCCACGAGTGCGCCGCCGAAGGACGTGAGGGCGCGCACGTCGCCGTCGGTTCCGCCGCCGAGCGCGGACCACGTCGTGCCGTTCCACGCCGCGATGCGCGCCGCCGGCGCGCCGCCCGCGTTGGCAAACGCGCCGCCCGCGTACAACACGTCGTTCAGCACGGTGAGGGAGTAGACCGTTCCGTCGACTCCGCTCCCCAGCGCGAACCACGCGGAGCCGTTCCATCGCGCAATGCGGTTCACGGTGACGCCGCCCGCCACGGTGAACGTGCCGCCCTCGATCAGGTCGCCGCGGTACACCGTCGCCTCGTACACGAT
>CAZEPH010000060.1:0-10152 GCA_964514075.1 uncultured bacterium
TGAAGCGCGACATCGAGCCGCGTCTCTCACGCGGCACGAGAAAGAGTTGCACGATGAATAGGTCGAAACTGCTTGTCATGCTGACGGTCTGTCTCGCGGGGACGGTGCTTCTCGCGTCCGTGACCGGCGCAGCGGTGTACAACATCCGGCCGTGTACTCTGTCGAGCACGGCCTTGCAGGACTACTTCACGAGCATCGGACAAACCATCAACACAGCGACGGACCAGAACGGCACGGCGCTGTGGACGTCGACGATTTCGCACAACTCCACGTTCACGATCATGCTGGAGTTGGGTGGGGACGTCTCGCGCAACGCCGTCGGGTTGTACAACGAAGGCACGCCGTCCATTCGCTACGAAGTGTTCCCCGATTGGGCGGGTCCAGGGTGGTTCGCGATCGCATCGTTTGACGTGGCGTTCGACGGGCACCTGATGGTGAACCTGTTCGACGAGCACGCCGGATGGCAAGGCGCGAAGCACTACTACGACGTGAACTCCGAGATGTTCGGCTTCTACATCGAAGTGCCGGCCGTCCTCGGTCCGTCGCAGATCTTCTACAGCGAGGACGACGAGAACGGCTACATTCCGGAGACAACGGAATACCGGCCGCAGAACCTCGTATACGCCGCGACCGGTTCGAGCCTCGGGTCGTGGTGGCTTACCTTCCAGAACACGCCATCGGACGAGACCCACATGACGTTCAGCGACGTCATCATCTTCCTCGAGTCGGTGAACGTGACGCCGGTGGAACCGACGACGTGGGGGGCGATCAAGAGCCTCTACGCCAAGTAAGCATCGGCGCATAACAGGGGGCGGGCGCAGGACGCGCCCGCCCTCCGCTTAGGCGGTGACTGTGGCCGTCGTGGCGTACCACGCGCGTGTGCGCGGCGTGGGAACGTCGATGCGCGCCGCCTCGAGCGGTCGCAGTGCTCCGTACAATGCGAAGTCGGCGAGGCTGGGCTGCGCGCCGAGCAAGAACGGATGCTCGGCCAGCGCATCCTCCGCGAAGGCGAGGACCGACGTGAGGCCGGCGAGAAACTCCGGCCGCCGTGCACGCATCACGTCGAGCGGACCGCGTGACCGCATTTGCATCTCCTCGAACACCCACGCTTCTCGGGGATCGGAGAACGTGGCAGGCATCTCGGACACGACGACCTTCCACACCGCTTCTTCGACGAGACCGTGCGCCCACTGCTCTACGATGCGCGCCACGGCGCGCCCCGTCGGATAGATCGTCGGCACGGGCACGGTGCGCTCGGCCCAGTCCGCGATCTCCGGCCACGTCACGCCCGCCCCGCGGCCGCAGTCGATGTACGGAACGTAGTCCTGCCCCGACAGCCGAAGCAACTCGCTGGGATCGTGATACGGGGTGTACGCGAGCGTGTGGGGAATGCGCTTGTACTCCAGGACGCGCCGCGCCTTCTCGCAGTAGTGACTGATCGGGCGGTGGTAGAGGGTCACGGGCTTCATGCGCATCAACCTACAACCGGCGATTGCCGGACGGCAACGGACAATACGACTACATCTGCGGGACGCCGAACGGCGTGTTCGGTGGACACGCAGAGCGGCGCGATCCTGGGACTGCAGCAGGCATCGTCGAAGGACTTCGCGGCGGCGAATGCCGGGACGTACAAATCGATCTTCTATCAGAAGACGAACGCGCGCACGGGTATGGGAAACGTGGAAACCGGCACGGGCGGCCTGGGGCTGGCGCACGTCGTAATCACGAGTGCGGGCGAGTTGACGATCACGCAAAACGACGGCACGCGTCTCGCGTCCGGCACGCTCGTTCCGGTTGCCGATGCCCCGCACTTGTACGGTGACACGTCACGCTTGCAGGACCCCTGCTTTGGTTTGTTTACGATTCGCAGCGCGACGGGGGACGCACAACAGGACGTGTTCGTCTCGTTCCTCAACGGGGCGGTGCTCTTCTCGTCGTACTCCACCGCGGTTCCGCTGGCCGGCGGGAACGCATACGACTACTTCTACGGCGCCGGTTTGAAATAATCCGACGGGTGGGGACGGGTGCACGAGTCTCCCGCCCAGTTCGACCCATGGCGAATCTGCCGCCGAGCCGTTGCGGCTGGCCGGCGGATGTGCGTCAATTGATCGCGCGGTTATCTGGGATATCCCATTGCGCGCTCGCGGCGCCGCACGCTCCCCCCCCGACGCGACGTTGGTGCACCGGCCCAAGAGAACCGGTGCGTTCTAAAGGAGTGTTGTATGACCCCCATGAAGCGAATGGCCTGTCTGATCGCCCTTGCGGGCGGCGCAGCGATCGCCGGATCGACGCAGTGTTCCGCAGGCGGGCGACTGGACGCCGTGACACCCGTGGACGGCGGATGTGTTGCCGGTCCGACCGGAAACTCCAACGTGGAAAGCTGGGACATCGAACCCGGCAAGACGTATACGCTCACATTCGCGGGCATCACCGACTGCGCGAACGGTGGAACGGCCGCCACCGTATCGATCATGATCAAGAACACCTACTATGGAAACGCGTGCTTCACGGCGGCCTTCGTGTCGACCGGCGTGTATCAGTTCGATTACCTCGTGCCGGCGACGACGTGTGAAACGTCGCCGATGCGCTACTGCGTGACCGACTGCGCGCCAAACACAGGATTCGAGGTCGGGAAGAAGGACGGCACCGGCGGTGCGGCGCACTTGCGTGCCTCGACCTTCGGACCGGGATGCACGTCACCGATCGAAATCGGATGCCCCACGCCGGTGGAACCCGCCACGTGGGGTGTGATCAAGTCGATCTACCGTTAATCCCCGGGGGCCGCGCGGTGCGCCGCGCGGCCTCTACAACAGCTGCGATCCCTCGATGTGCGCGCCGCTCGTGAAGCGGCTCACATCCAACGGCGCGGCGATCATCGGGTCCGCTTCCGCGCCGCACACCTGCGCCGCGACGACCTCTCCGAGCGCAGGGGCATGCATGACGCCGTGCCCCGAGGAGCCGTTGACGAAGTAGAGATTCGGACACGAGGGGTGCGCGCCGACGATCGCGTGATGATCCGGCGACATCTCGTAGAGTCCGGCCCAGCACATGGGCACGTCGATCGGCACGTCGCGCAGCGCGGGCACGCGCATATTCGCGAGATGTGCGACATGCACGAGCCACTCAGCCTCGACGCTCGTGAGGAATGGATCGCGCGGGTCGCCCGCGCTCGGGCACAACAGCAGAACGCGGCCGTTGCGCACGCGCAGGTGGAAACCATCCTCTGTGAAGATCGTCATGGGCATCGACGCGGGGAGTGCGTGCGTGTGGACGGTCGACGCCGCTTGTCTCCGCACCGGGCGCACGGGCAGATCCACGCCGGCCCACTGCGCGACGGCAGCCGCCCACGGTCCAGTAGCATTGACCACCGCATCGCAGGCCAGCGATCCGTGCGTGGTGTGCACGACGCGCACGCGTCCGTCGAACGTGCGATCGAACCCCGTGGCGATGGTGTCCCAATGGACGTGCGCGCCACGGCGAATCGCGAGCGCGAGGTACCCGCGCACGATGTCGCGCGGCCGCAGGAAACCGTCCGTGGGGCAGAACGCGCCGCCCGCGATGCCGTCGAGACACACGGCGGGGTTGATCGTCGCGATCTCGTCGAGCGACACCTCGCGCGCTTCGTGCAAACCCTCGGCGTGCTGCACGAGCAGGCCGTCGCGCAGCGTGGTGAGATCGCGCTCGCTGCCAGCGAGCCACAGGTACCCGTGCGCTTCGTATCCGGGATCGACGCCCGTGGTGTCGGCGAACATCCGCAGCTTCTCGCGGCTGCGGAGCGAGAGCCGCACGTTGACCGCGGAATCGAACTGCGCGCGGAATCCGCCGGTCGCACGCCCGCTGCTTCCACCGCCCAGTGCAGACTCCCGATCGATCACGATGATCTCCTGCACGCCGCGCTCGGCGAGGTGCGCGGCCACGCTCGCCCCCATCACACCGGCGCCGATGATCACAACACGGGAGGGAGTCATACGCCCACTGTGCCGGTGGCTCGCGTGCGCGTCCAGATGCTACTATCGCCTACCTCCCGCGCGGCGAAGGTCCCAGCGGCGGGGGAGAAGCGTGGCCCGGACGGTGCGCCCGTGGAACGTCCCACAGGCGCGCCCTCCGGGTACTCGGCGGAAGGGAGAAGGGTTCATGAAGGCTCGACGTGTCGCGGCGAGCGTGATCGTCGCCTGTGCGCTGGTCTCGTCGGTGTGCTGGGCCGCGCCGGCGAAGAAGAAGAGGGTCCGCGCGAGCGCTCCTGCGGCGTTCACCGTGCCGTTCATCGAGGACGACTACGCGCGCGCAGTAGCGGCCGCGCGCGCGAAAAAAGTCCCGATCTTCGTGGAAGCGTGGGCGCCCTGGTGACACACGTGCCGCTCGATGCGTGCGTTCGTCTTCACCGACGCACGCCTCGCGGGCGACGCCGGACAGTTCGTCTGGCTCTCGATCAACACGGAGCGACGTGCGAACACCGCGTTCTTGAAGAAGTACCCGATCCCCGCCTTGCCGTCGTTCTTCGTGCTCGACCCGCTCGATGAATCCGTGGCGCTGCGGTGGATCGGCGGCGCATCGGTGGAGCAAGTGCAATCGCTGCTCGCCGAGGGACGCGCAGCCGTGGTGCGCCGACAGACGTCGCCGGATCACACGCCGGAGGCGGATGCGTTGCTGGCGCAAGCGGACCGCGCTTTCGGGGACGGGCGTGACGGTGAGGCCGGGGCGCTTTATCTGAGCGCGGTGCGTGCCGCACCGGCCGGATGGCCGCCGTACGGCCGTGCGGTGGAATCCGCGTTGTACTGCTTGTCCGGTGCGGACAGCGCGCTCGCGTGCGTGCGCCTCGCGGAGAGCGCGTAC
The DNA here is from genome assembly GCA_964514075.1 of uncultured bacterium. Lineage (GTDB taxonomy): Bacteria > Eisenbacteria > RBG-16-71-46 > CAZEPH01 > CAZEPH01 > CAZEPH01. The sequence goes on from CAZEPH010000060.1 coordinate 4,834, forward strand.
CCCGCGCTGCGCGCGACCCCGTCGGTGGCAAACGTCGTGTCCTACGGACTCAGTTCGGCGGTCGCGTTGCCGGAGAGCACGGCGCATCGGGCGGAGTGGATTGCCGCATTCGAAGAGCGCGCGCGGGCCGTGGTCGCCGATCGAGCGCTTCCGATCAGCGCGGACGACAAGTCCGGCGTGTACGGGTCGCTCATCGACGCGCGCACGAGCGCGAAGGACAGCACGGGCGCGCACGCGCTCACGGTCGAGTGGGCGGAGTTTCTGGAAGACGCCGCGGCGCGTGCGACTACGCCGGAGCAGCGCACCGTGTTCGACGCGCATCGCGTGAGCGCGTACATGGAGCTGCGGCAACCGGAGCGAGCGATCCCGATGCTGCTCGCCTCGGAGCGCGATTTTCCACAGGACTACAATCCGCCTGCGCGACTCGCACTCGCATACAAGGAGATGGGACGCTTCGCCGACGCGATGAAGGCAAGCGATCGGGCGATGTCGCTGGTGTACGGTCCGCGCAAACTGCGCGTGTACGCCGTGCGCATCGACATCTTGACGGCGATGGGCGATCGAGCGCGCATGAAGAGCACGTTGGAGGAAGAGATCGCCTACGCGGAATCGCTGCCCGACGGCCAGAGGTCCGAGCGGGCGATCGCGTCGCTCAAGAAACGCCTGGACGCGATGAATGCGGAGGCGTCGAAGAACTAGCAACGCGACGGGAGCCGGTCGCGCGGCCGGCTCCCATCGCGTGACTTACTTGCGGTACACGTCCTTGATGCCGCCCCACGAGACAGCTTCGACGGCGGTGGACGGCTGCCACGACACCGTCTGGTGCGCGACGATGGTGCCCGACGCTTCCGTGCCCATGATCAAACTCTGGCAGTCGATGTGCGTCCAGTGCAGTCCCACGGGGATCATGTAGTTCACCGTCGCGGTCAGGTCGTCGTCGCCGGTGAACGTTCCGGTGTAGCAGAACGTCACCTGCCCGCTGCCATCGGTCGTGCCGCCGCCCGACGCCGCGTTGGCGCCGCTCACGGCGAACGCAACGCTGACGCCGCTCATCGGCACATTGTTCTGATCCAGCACGGTGGCCGTCACGCAGTGCTGCTGTCCCGGCGTGTGCGTGGTCGATCCAGAGAGGAGGTTCACAGCGGACGGCGTGGCCGGCACACTCGCGGTGTTTGCCGCGGCGATGATCGCGCGCGCGGCGTCGAAGACCGCGAGCGGCGACCCGCCCGAGGAAATGTCCACGCCGTCGCTGAAGTGCCACACCGCGAGCTGCACCGCCGCACCCCGCTCGGCCGTGGTCGGCAGCGAGGCCGGTTCCGACGGCACGCTGGGGTAGTAGTTGTTCAAGATCCACACGATCTGCTGCGAGGACACGTCCGGTCCTTGGGAGTAGCAGGTCGGGTAGCAGAGATAGCGGTCGATGTCGACGCAGTACAACTCCACCGGCGTGACGTTGTCGATCGAGGCTCTGAGCGATCCGGTGTACAGGCCATGGCCGCCGGTGACGTTGGGGTGACTGGTCGTAACGCCTTGTCCTTGCACTTGCGAGCCGAAGTCGCCCCCGAGGCATGCGACAGATGCACGAACACTCCGTGCGTCGAGGGCAGTCGATGCGAGGAGCAATACGGTGGGGAGGAGAATGCGAACTCCAGTGAATCGCATGAGATGTCGGACCTCCGGGTGTGGTATGTCGAGGAGCGAATCGAAAGCGTATCATGCCTCAGCTCAGATCGGTGAACCGGTCGGGACACCAAGGAGGGGGAATGCCGGGGGGAGACATTCGCGTCGCCGTGTTCGGTAACGGGTTCGCGCGAAACGTGGTCTTGCCGTGCCTGCGTCACGTGCCGCAGATGCGCGTGGTCGGCATCGCGAGCCCGAACGTCGAGCGCGCGGGGGAGACCGCGCGCGCGTTCGGCATCGAGCACGTGGCGGGTGATCATCGCGCGGTTCTCGATGCGGCACGACCGGATCTCGTGTTCGTCGTCACGCCGCCGCATCGTCATCACGAGCAAGCACTCGACGCGCTCGCGGCCGGCGCGCACGTCGTGTGCGAAAAGCCGACGGCGATGTCCGCGACGGAGAGCGCGGAGATGCTCGCGGCGTCGCGCGCGGCGCCCGGCCGCCTCGCGCTGCTGGACCACGAGCTGCGATTCGACCCGCGCCGCGCGGCGTTGATGCGGTGTGTTCGCGACGGCGCCCTGGGAGAGTTGCACCACGGCACGTATACGGTGACGTCGTCCGGGCGGCGCAACGCGGCGGCACCGTGGACGTGGTGGAGCGATCGCGCTCAGGGCGGCGGCGCGCTCGGCGCGCTCGGGTCGCATGCGGTGGACGCACTGCGCTCCTACATGGGAGACGTCGTCGCCGCGCGCGGCGTGCTCCACACGTGGACCACGCACCGCCTCGACGCCGCGGGCGCTCCGCGCGCCGTCACGGCGGACGACTACGCGCTCGCGTCTCTGCGCTTCGCGTCCGGGGCGATCGGCACGATCCACTTCTCGACGGTCGAAGGGGAGCGCGTGCATCGCATCACGCTCGCGGGTGCGAAGCGCTCCGCACGCTGGGAGGAACAGCGCCCGCTCCTCCTCGAGGACGACGACGGCGCGATGCGCGACGTAGACGTGACCGACGATCTCCCGCCCTCGAGTGCGCTCGACATCCCGGACACGGATTGGTCGCGCTGCTTCCTGCGCTACGCACGCGAGATCGCCGCGGCCATCGGCGCGGGCCGCGACAGCGTGCCCGGCGCATCCACGTTTCATGACGGTCACGCCAATCAACAAGTGCTCGATGCAATTCGGCGGTCGGCGGAGGAGGACACATGGATCGGAGTGTCGTGACGCGCGGCGTTGCGTGGGGTGCCATCGCGGCGGTTGCAGCGTTCGCCGCGTGCGCGCGCCCCGCGGCGGAGAAGATCGTTGCGTCCTCCACGGTGGACAGCACGGAGGTCGTGCTGCTCGCACCCGGCGGGGTCGTAACGACGCGCGAGCAATCCGTTGCGGTTACGATTCACACAGGCGCGGCGCGCGCGCCGCTGGCGGCGGACACCGTGATCGTGGTGCTGTCGCAGCCGGGTCCGCCGCGAGCGGCGACCGAAGCCCGCTTGCCGCGCACCGGCGCGGGCCGATTCGCCGGACGCATGCACGTGCCGAGCGCCGGCGAGTGGTATGGGGACGTGATCTTCTCGGGGCTGGCAGGCACGGCGAGCATTCGCTTGCGCCCGGCCATCGTCGTGAAGTAGCCGGATGAGGCGGTACGCGCCGCTCCTCGCGGCGATCGTAGTGGCGGCCGTGTGCGTGCGGCTCGGCGTGTGGCAGCTTGCGCGACTCAGCGAGCGGCGTGCGAACAACGCGTTCATCGCCGCGCACCTCACGCAACCGGACGTGCGTGTGACGGATCCCGCGACCGTCACGGATTCCCTCGCCTGGCGGCACATCGTATGTGCAGGTCGATGGGACAACTCGCGCGCGCTCGTGTTGCGGGGCCGGTCGATGGGCGGCGTGCCGGGCGTCGAGATCGTTCAGGCACTTCACGTGGAGGGATCGCGTTCGGCGATACTCGTGAACCGCGGATTCCTCGTCTCCCCGAACGCGGAGCGCGCGTCCCTCGCGGAGGTGCGGGATACGTCTCTCACCGGCGTGCGGGGCGTCGGGCAATCCGTATCCGCCGGGACCGGCCGGCGCGACCCACTCCGCGAGATCAGCCGCGACCCGTACGTCGTCAGCGCGCGCGAGGTCTCCGCCGCGGCCATCGCCCGCGTGTTTCCATACGACGTTGCGCCGGTGCTCGTACGGCAGCTGCCGCCCGAAGGCGCCCCGGCATGGCCGCGCCCGCGTCCGGCCCCCGGGCTGACCGACGGGCCGCACGTGAGCTACGCCATCCAGTGGTTTGCGCTGGCGACAGTTGCGCTGATCGCCGGCACGCTCGTCACGGCCCGATCGCATCGTGTTGCTTGACCGGGTCCTGGTTCCTAAGGATACTGAGACTCATACGTATGGGTACGAGTTCGCACAACGGGTCCGATCCCGCACGACGTCCGCTCCGCATTGGAGAGCTCGCCCGCGCGACTGGCAAGACCAGTCGCGCGCTGCACCTCTATGAGGAGCTGGGCATCATCCAGCCGGTGCGGCGCACCAGCGGTGGATTTCGTCTGTACGCGCCGGAGAGCATCGACCGCGTTGCGTGGATCGACAAGCTGCACGGCCTCGGGCTGTCGCTCACGCAGATCAGCGCGTTCGTGAACCGGCTCGCGCGCGTGGAGGAGGGGCCGCACGCGATGGAACTCGTGCGACAGACCTTCCAGGAGAAACTCGTCGAGGTGCGCGCAGCGATTGGCCGCTTGTCCGCGCTCGAGACCGACTTGGTGCAGGGACTGACGTACCTGACGGCGTGCACCGCTTGCGTGCCGGCGCGCGCCGCGTCGGAGTGCGTCACGTGTACCATGCCGCGTGCGTCCGCGACACGGCCGTCGCTCGTTGACGGACTGCACGCGGACGTCCGTCCGCTGCGCGCCGCCGGTCCCGTCGAGGTGTGAGGTCGTGACGCGTCCCGTGTACATGGACAACAACGCGACGACGCCCGTCGACCCGCGCGTGCTGGACGCGATGCTCCCGTACCTCCGCGAGCGCTTCGGCAACGCGTCCTCGCGTAGTCACGCATACGGGTGGGCCGCGGAAGAGGCGGTCGAGACCGCCCGCGCGCAGGTCGCGCAGATCCTGGGCGCTTCGCCGAAGGACGTGATCTTCACGAGCGGCGCGACCGAGAGCGACAACCTCGCGATTCGCGGCGTGTACGACGCGTGCGCGACGCCCGGCGCGCACATCGTCACGTGTGCGACGGAACACCCCGCGGTTCTCGACACCTGCCGGTGGCTCGAACGCACGCGCGGCGCGCGCATCACCGTTCTGCCCGTCGGCACGAGCGGCCGGCTCGATCCCGCCGCCGTGCGCGAGGCGATCACGCCGGAGACGATCCTCGTCTCGGTGATGTTCGTGAACAACGAGATCGGCGTGATCCACCCGGTCGCGGAGATCGGCGCGATCACGCGTGCGGCGGGCGTGCTGTTTCACTGCGACGCGGTGCAGGCGGTCGGCAAGGTGCCGATCGACGTCGAGACGATGGGCATCGACCTGCTCAGCGTGTCCGCGCACAAGATGTACGGGCCCAAGGGCGTCGGCGCGCTGTTCGTGCGGCGGCGTGCACCGCGCGTGCGCCTCCTGCCGATACTGGAGGGGGGCGGGCAGGAGAACCGGCTGCGTCCCGGCACGCTCAACGTGCCGGGCATCGTGGGTCTGGGCGCGGCGTGCGCCGTGGCCCAGG
>CAZEPH010000061.1:0-10146 GCA_964514075.1 uncultured bacterium
CGGCATCGCGGGTCCCGCGAGCAACCTCGCGCTCGCGATTCTCGCCGCGCTCGCGGTGCGCGTGATCCTCGCGATGAGCGACGGCGCGCCGGGCGACGTGCAGCGCGCGGTGCTTCGCTTTTGCGGGCTCGTCATGCAGGTGAACATCGGGCTCGCGCTGTTCAACATGCTGCCCATTCCGCCGGCCGACGGCTCGCGCGTGGTGGAGTGGCTCTTGCCGCCGCGTCTCAGCGAAGCGTACAGCTCGATCGGGCGATACGGCATGATCATCATGATGCTGCTCGTGAGCGTGCCCGGCGCGCTGCGCGGCATTCTCACGACGCCGTATCTGTTCCTCGTCGGCATCATGCAAGCGATCGCGGGACTCTAGGGGGATCGACATGACGGATACGCGCGCGAAGCGCCGCATCCTCTCGGGCATGCGTCCGACCGGGCGCATGCACTTGGGTAACTGGGTCGGCGCGCTGGAGAACTGGGTCGCGCTGCAGCAGAGCGGGCGCTACGACACGTTCTTCATGGTTGCGGACCTGCACGCGCTCACGACAGGGTACGAGGACACGGCCGGCATCGTCCCCAACACGGAGGAGATGATCCTCGACTGGCTCGCCGCGGGCATCGACCCGGCGACGAGCCCCATCTTTCCGCAGTCGCGTATCCACGAGCACGCGGAGCTGCACCTGATCTTCTCGATGCTCGTCACCGTGCCGCGCCTGGAGCGCAATCCCACGGTGAAGGAACAAATCCGCTCGCTGCACCTAGAAGAGAACGTGAGCTACGGACACTTAGGATATCCCGTCTTGCAGTCCGCGGACATTCTCCTTTACAAGGGCGATACGGTGCCGGTGGGCGAGGATCAAGTGCCGCACGTGGAGCTCACGCGCGAGATCGCGCGCCGCTTCAACGGGCTCTACAAGCCGGTGTTCCCCGAGCCCGAGCCGCTGCTCACGCCCGTGCCGCGCTTGCCGGGGCTCGACGGCGCCACCAAAATGAGCAAGTCCGCCGGCAACACAGTGCTTCTGACGGACGAACCGGACGACCTCCGCAAGAAGGTGCGCATGGCGGTGACGGACGTGCAGAAGATTCGCAAAGGCGACCCGGGGCGCCCCGAAGTGTGCACGGTCTACACGTATCACACGACGTTCAACGCGGCGGCCACCGAGGAGATCGCGCGCGAGTGTCGCAGCGGCGCGCTCGGGTGCGTCGCGTGCAAAGGACAACTGACCGACGCGCTGACGGCGCGCTTCGCGCCGATTCGCGAGCGGCGCGCGGAACTGGTCGCGCGGACGCCGGACATCGCGCGCGACGTGCTCGCAGACGGCACCGCGCGCGCAAAGGTCGTCGCGGAGGAGACGATGAACGAAGTGTGGGACGCGATCCATCTCGCGCCGCCCGCGAAGGTGACCACGTGAAAGACGACATGCGGCACGAACTGGACGCGGCCACCGCCCTCACCGACGCGGCGCGCGCGGCGCAGCACGGCGAAACCGCCGGGGGCGACGCGACGCAGCCCGGACTGGTCGTGCACCTCGAACGCTTCGCGGGCCCGCTGGATCTTCTGCTGCACCTGATCAAGCGCGACGAGCTGGACATCTACGACATTCCGATCAAGCACATCACCGAGCAGTACCTGCGCTACATCGATCTCATGCGCAGCCTCGACCTGGAAGTCGCGGGCGAGTACCTGGTGATGGCCGCGACGCTCGTGCGCATCAAAGCGCGCTTGCTGCTCCCCGCACCGCCCGAGCAGGAAGAGATCGATCCGCGCGATCAACTCGTGCAGCGCTTGCTCGAGTACCGGCAGTTCAAGGACGCGGCGGAGTCGCTGCGCGAGCAGGAGGCGGAGCGGCGCGCTCTCGTGGCGCGCGGCTACATCCCGACGCCCGACGGCGACGCGCAGGTGGAACTTCTGCCGGTGAACTTGTTCAAGCTCCTCGACGTGCTGAGCGAAGTGCTGTCGCGGCGGCGCGAAGAGTTCTTCCACCGCGTGGAGACGGAACGCGTGAGCGTGGAGGACGCGATGCGCCGCGTGCTCGACACCGTCGGCACGCGCGGCCGCACGCTCTTCCGCGAGTTGATCGAGGTCTGCCAGGATCGCATCGAGATGGTCACGGTGATCATGGGCTTACTCGAGCTGATCCGGCTTGCGGAAGTGTACGTCGTGCAGGACGCGCTCTTCGGCGACATCTGGGTGTTCAACCCCGCGGAAGCGAAGAACGAATTCGGGATCGAGCTGGTGCGGCCGCTTGCGGACGCGATGGAGACTGAGGGAGAGACGAATGCGACTGGAGCGTGAGCAACTCGTCCCGGCGATCGAAGCGGTGTTGTTCGCGGCGGATCAACCCGTCACGGTGACGGCGCTGCGCGAGCTGTTCGGCGGCGCGAGCGTGGAGGACGTGGAGGCGGCGATCGCGCAGCTCGGCGCGCGCTACGAAGAACACGGGCACGGCGTCCACATCGCGCACATCGCCGGCGGCGTGCAGATCCTCACGCAGTCCGCGCACGCGGAGTGGGTCGATCTGTTCCTGCGCGGCAAGCGCAAGGTGCGCCTCACGCGCTCCGCTCTCGAAGCGCTGGCGATCGTCGCGTACAAGCAACCCGTGACCAAGGTGGAGATCGACGAAATCCGCGGCGTGGACTCCTCCGGCGTGGTGGCCACCTTGCTCGAACGCGGCCTCGTTGCGATTTCCGGCCGCGCGGAGGGCGTGGGACGTCCTCTCCTCTACAGCACGACCGACGAGTTCCTGAGTTACTTCGGCCTCGCGAAGCTCGAAGAGCTGCCGCGCCTCTCGGAGATCACGCAGTTGTTGGAGACGTCCGTCGCCAAGCCGGAGGAGATCACGGTGGTGACGGGCGAGTCGGTGGACGAAGGCACCGCCGCGGTGGTCGACGTGGAAGCCGTGGCCGAGGTCGCGGAAGAACTCGCGCACGCAGCGGCGGAAGCGCACATCGAGGAGCACCACGCGAGCGAGTTCGAGCAGGAGGTGACGGATCGCGCAGACGGCTAGCGGCGCGATGCGGCTCAATCGCTTCCTCGCCACGCACGGCGTGGCGTCGCGGCGCCGCTGCGACGAGATGATCTGCGCGGGACGCGTCACGCTGGACGGCGTGGTCGTCACCGAGCCGTGGACGCAGGTGGGGCCCGGCGCCGTGGAGATCGCCGTGGACGGTCACGTGCTCGGACAGGAGCCGCCCGTGTACCTGCTGCTCAACAAACCCGTCGGCGTGCTCACCACCGCATACGATCCGCAGCGCCGCCGCACCGTGATCGACTTGATCGACCTGCCGTACCGCGTCTTTCCCATCGGTCGCCTGGACGTGGACACCGAGGGCCTGCTCCTTCTCACCAACGACGGCGATCTCGCATTTCGTTTGATGCACCCGTCGTTCCGCGTGCCGAAAACATACGTGGCCACGGTCGCAGGTGCCCCGGACGAGGACGCCGTGCGCGCGCTGCGCCGCGGCCTCGACCTGGAGGACGGACGCACGCAGCCCGCGGAGGTGCGCGTGCTGCGCAGGACGAAAGCGGAGTCCACGCTGGAGATCACGGTGACGGAAGGGAAGAAGCGCATGGTGCGCCGCATGTGCGCGCACGTGGGGCATCCCGTGCTCACGCTACAGCGCGTGCGCTACGCGGGGCTTACGCTCGGGCGCCTCGCGCCCGGGCGGTGGCGCCGTCTCACCGCGGCGGAGGTGAAGGAACTGAGCGACGCGGCGCCGCCGCGTGCGCGGGGTGCGCGCTCATGAGCGCCGACGCGGACGACCGCATCGCCGAACTGCGCGCGCGCATCGACGCGCTGGACGGCGACTTGGTGCGCGTGCTGGACGAACGCGCGCGCGTGGCCGCGGAGATCGGGCGCATCAAGCAAGGCGGCGGGCAGGGGTTCTACGCGCCGGCGCGCGAGTTGGAAGTGCTGGCGCGCGCGCGCGCGGCATCGTCCGGAGATTTTCCGCGCCCCGCGCTCGACGCGGTGTTGCGCGAAGTCATGTCCGCGTCGCGTGCGTTGCTCTCGCCGACGCGCGTGGTGTACGCGGGCGTGCCGGGTGGACTCACGCACGTCGCGGCGCGGTCGCGCTTCGGCACGTCGTCCACGTTTTCGCACGAGGCGTCGTCCGCGGCGTTGCTGGATGCGATCGCCGCGGGGCGCGCGGACTACGGCGTCGTGCCCTTCGGCGATGCGGTCGAGGGATTGATCGACTCGCCCGTGCGCTTGTTCGGGGAATTTGCGACGGAACGCGCGCACGGACTGCTCGCGTCGCCCGGGACGAGCGATGTGCGCACGGTGTACGCGCACCCGAGCGCGCTTGCACTGTGTGCAACGTGGTTCGCGCGCGCGGCGGCCGCGGGCATTCGCATCGTCCCGGTGGACTCCGGCGTGGATGCACTGCAACGCGCCGCGCACGAAACGGGCGCCGCAGCACTCGTACCCGACGCGCTCGCGGACGACGACACGCTGAGCGTGATCGAGCGCGCGCTCGACGACGAGCCGCAGCGCCGCCGCTACTGGCTGCTCTCCTTGCGCGAGCCCGCGCGCAGCACCCACGACACCACGGTGCTCGTGCTCGTGCTGCGGCAAGCGCCCGGGAGTTTGGCCGACGTGCTCGCGCGCTTCGGCGCGGTGGGCCTCAGCGTGTCGTGGGTGGACATGCGCGCCACGCATCACCGCGCGTGGGAGCACGTGTTCGTGTTGCAGGTGAGCGGGCATCACACCGATCCCGCGATGGACGCCGTCGTGCGACATCTCCCGGGCGTGGTGGAGATGGTGCGCGTGCTCGGGAGTTTTCCGAGCGAGGCATGATCGCGCGCGCGGCGATCGTGGGCGTGGGATTGCTGGGGGGATCGGTCGCGCTCGCGCTGCGGCGTGCGCGTGCGGCGCAGACGATCGCGGCGTGGGATCCCTCGCGCGATGCGCTGGCGGATGCGTGCGCGCTCGGCGCGGTGGACGTCGCGGCTGCGTCGCTCGCGGATGCGTGCGCGGACGCCGACGTGGTTGTCTTGGCCGCGCCGGTCGGCGATATCGCACGGGTGATCGGCGAGATCGCTCCGTGCGTGGCGCCGGGTGCGCTCGTGACGGACGTGGGGAGTACGAAGACGAGCATCGTCGCCGCGGCAGCGCGCGCGTTCGGCGCGGGCGGCGTGCACGCGAACGGCGCGATATTCGTGGGCGCCCACCCGCTCGCGGGCGGCGAGAACCCCGGCGTGCAGCACGCGCGCGCGACGCTCTTCGACGATGCGGTGGTGCTCCTCACGCCCGAGGACGACACGCCGCTCGACGGCATCGAGCGTGCGACCCGGTTGTGGGAATCGCTCGGCGCGCGGGTGCACATCGCGCTCGCGGCGGAGCACGATCGCGTGCTCGCGGTCACGAGCCATCTCCCGCACGCGGTCTCCTGCGCTCTCATGCGCGTGGTCGCCGCGCGCGTGAGCATCGCGACTTTGCCGCGATTCTCCGGCCCCGGACTGCGCGACATGACGCGTCTAGCATCCTCCGGCGCAGGCATTTGGACGGATATCCTCGTGGAGAATCGGGCTGCGGTGCTTGACGCGCTCGAGGCCGCGCGTGCGGACATGGACGCGCTCGCGTGCGCACTCGAAGCGGAGGATCGCGAGGCCGTCGCAACGTGGCTCGAGGACGCCGCGCGCGCGCGCGCGGACTTGCTGGATGCGCCGCGTGCGTGAGTTCGCCCCGCCCTTCCGCGCGGATGGCGAGCGCGGGTTTGTCGTCACGCCGGGCGTGTCGTTGCGCGGGACGGCGCGCGTCCCCGGCGACAAGTCGCTTTCGCACCGCGCGCTGATTCTCGCGGCGATGGCCGAGGGCACGACGCGCATTCGCGGGTTGAACACGGGCGACGATGTCGCGTGCACGCGACGCGCCGTGGAAGCGATGGGAGCGCGCATCGAGTCCGCGGCGGACGGCGCGGTCGTCGTGCACTGCGGCGCGTTGCACGAGCCATCCGAGGTGATCGACTGCGGCAACTCCGGCACCGCGCTGCGCCTGCTCGCGGGCGTGGCCGCAGGTCTCGACGGCGTGACCGTGCTCACCGGCGATGCAAGCCTGCGCCGCCGTCCTGTGGATCGCGTGATCGCACCGCTCGCGCTCATGGGCGCGCGATGCGACGCGCGCGCGGGCGGCACGCGCGCGCCGCTTGTTATTCGCGGCGGCGGGTTGCGCGGCGTGTCGTACGATCTCCCGATTGCGAGCGCGCAGATCAAGTCCGCGACGCTGCTCGCGGGGCTGCGCGCGCACGGGCGCACGGAGGTGCGCGAGCCGCACCTCTCGCGCGATCACACGGAGCGCATGCTGCGTGCGTTCGGCGTCGACGCGGCTGCGCTTGATGGCCCGTATGCGCTGCGTCCACCGGAGGGCGGAGAGCTTTGTGTCTCCGGCGATCCCTCGGCGGCGGCGTTCTTGGTCGTCGGCGCGTTGCTGTGTCCCGACTCCGATGTGCTTGTGGAAAACGTCTGCGTGAATCCCACGCGCGCCGGGTGGATCGATGTGCTCCGCGCGATGGGCGCGGACATCACGCTCAGCGACGAGCGCGACGTGTGCGGTGAGCCCGTGGCGACGCTGCGTGCGCGCACGTCGGCGTTGCACGGGGCGGACATCGCGCCGGAGCAGGTGCCGTCGCTCGTGGATGAAGCGCCGGTGCTTGCGGTGGCGCAAGCGTGCGCGCGCGGGCGCTCCGTGTTGCGCGGCGCCGCAGACTTGCGCGTGAAGGAGAGCGATCGCATCGCGAGCGTGGGCGCGGCGCTGCGCGCGATGGGCGCTGACGTGTCCGAGACCGCGGACGGGTGGATCATCGAAGGAGTCTCCTCGCTCCACGGCGCGCCGATCGCGACGCACGACGATCACCGCATCGCGATGTCGTGCGCGATCGCGGGACTCGCGGCGCAGGGCGAGACGCGCATCGACGAGTCGTGGGCGGTGGGGACGTCGTTTCCGGAGTTTTTTGCGGTGGTGTCGGGGCTGTCGAGCGTGGCTTGACCGGCAGAGGTTGAACGTCACTTGACAGCATTGCGGTAGGCGAGACGGTGTCGCTGGCGGTTCTCGATGCGGCGGGACGCGTGGTCGCGCACGTCTTGCGCGACACGCGCGTTGTGGGTCGTGTCGTCGTGCCGTGGGACCGCCGCACCTCGCACGGGATGCGCGCAGCGCCGGGTGTGTACTTTCTCCGCGCCGCGTTCGCAGGTGGGACGGTTCTGCACCGGCACGTCGTGCTGCTCTAACGCGCACACCCTCCACCCGCCTTGCCGTCACCTCGCTGCACACGGTATCGTCGCGCGCGCATGTCCTCCGATCCCCGATTGATCGTCACCATTGACGGCCCCGCCGGCGGCGGCAAGAGCACCACCGCGCGCCTGGTCGCGCGGTCGCTCCAGTACCTCTACATCGACTCAGGTGCGATGTATCGCGCGCTCGCGGTCGCGGTGGTGCGCGCAGGAGTGGACCCCGCGGACGATGACGCGATCGCGCGCGTCGCGCACGAATCGGACGTGCGTCTCGTGCAACCAAACGGCGCGGAGGCGAGCATGCACGTTCTCCTGAACGGCGAAGACGTGACAGCCCTCCTGCGCACCCCCGACGTCGACCGCGTCGCGTCGCGCGTGGCGGCCGTGCACGCGGTCCGCGCGCGCATGGTCACGATGCAACGCGCGCTCGGCGCGAACGGCGGCGTGGTGATGGAAGGCCGCGACATCGGCACGGTCGTCTTTCCGCACGCGGAGGTGAAGATCTACCTCACGGCGGATTTGCGCACGCGCGCCGAGCGGCGGCAAGCGGAACGCCCGCGTCCCGACGGCGTGGACGCGGTGATGCAGGACATGAAAACGCGGGACGACATCGACCGCCATCGCGCGGAGAGCCCCCTGCGCATCCCGGACGGCGCGATCATGATCGATACGTCCGAGTGCACGATCGACGAACAGGTCGATGCGGTGTTGGCTGCGGTGCGCGCGGCGCAGAAGGCGCACACGCGCGCGTGAGCGATCCGCAGCGGCCGGTCCTCGGTCCGGCTGTTCCGTGGCGAGCGTATTGGCACATTCCCACGACACTCGTGCGCGCTTTCATCCGCGCGTTCCATCCCGTGCGCGTGAGCGGACGCGAGAACATTCCGCCAGCGGGCGGCGTGATCATCGCGGCGAATCATCTGTCGTTTTGGGATCCGCCGCTCGTGGGATCGTTCTGTCCGCGTGAAGTGTGGTTTCTGGCGAAGGCAGAGTTGTTCGGCATCCCCGGACTTGGATGGGTGATCCGCCAACACAACGCGATTCCGATCAAGCGCGCGTCCACGGATCGCGAAGGCTTGGGGCGCGCGATTCGTCTGCTGCAAAGCGGGCGCGCGTTGCTCATTTTCCCCGAGGGCGGACGATCGCTGCCGGGCGTGTTGCGTCCGCCGCGTCCGGGCGTGGGGCAGATCGCTCTCGACGCGGGCGGCGCGCCGATCGTGCCCGCGTACATCGCCGGCACGCGCGGCACGCCGGGGCGCGCGACGTTCTCTCTCACGTTCGGTCCGCCGGTGTGGCCTCTCGCGGAGCCGCGCGTGCGTGATGCGGACGGACGCGATCGCGCGCGCGTGCTCTCGGTACTGGTGATGGAACGCATCGCGGCGCTCCGCGACGCGACGTAGCGTGCGCGTCGCGCTCGTTCTTGCGTGTGCGCTTCTCGCGCGCGCGGTGTGCGCGGCGGACGATCCCGTGCGTGCGTTGCTGGATGCAGGGCGATACGCGGCGGCCGAGTCGCTTGCGTCGGCTGCGTTGTCGTCTCTCGATGCGGCGGCCACGCAAGACACGGTTGCAATCGTTCGCACGCTGAATGCGCTTGTCGAAGCACGGTGGCGTCTGGGGTACGCCACGCGTAGCGAGACGCGCGAGCTGGCCGAGCGCGCCTGTGCGTGGAGCGCATCGTCCTCACCCGCGGACGCCGCAGCCGCGCTGCGCAATCGCGCGATCGTCACGCGTCTCTCAGGCGACCTCGACGCCGCGGCGCTCGACTACGCGCGCGCGGCGAATCGCGTCGCGGGTGTGGATAGCGTCGCGTGGGCGATGTGCCTGAACGGGTGGGGCGACCTGCAGCGCCTGCGCGGCGAGTACGCAGATGCTCGCGCTTTGCTCGATCGCGCGTTGGCGATACGCGAGCACGTTCTCGCGCCGGGCGATCCCGCGATCGCGTTCACGCTGCGCTATCTTGCATTACTCCTGCAAGACACCGGCGAGTACACGGAAGCGCTCGCCGTGATGCAGCGCGCGTTGGCGATCGAAGAGGGCGCTCTCGGACCCGCGCATCCCCAGGTGGTCACGGACCTGGACAACCTGGCCGTGTTGCACAAGACGCTCGGAGACGTGGCGCGCGCGCGGCGTCTCACGGGGCGCGCGTTGCGCGCGGCGCGGAGCGCGTACGGCGCGGATCACCCGGAAGTGGAGCGGCTCTACGCGAACGCGGGGCGTCTCGCGTACCTCGCGTCGGAGCCGGCGCGAGCGGATTCGTTCTTGGCGCTCGCGTGGCGTGCGGCTGCTGCGCGTGGGGACACGGCGACGACGCGTGCGGCAACGACGTTGCTCTATCGCGCGGATGTGGCGGCCGCGCGCGGGCAGCCCGCGCGTGCGCGCGGGCTGTACGCGCGCGCGCTCGACGTGTTCGTGCAGCGCGGGGGGGATCATCCGTTCGCGGCGCAGGCGGCGGTGCGCTATGCGACGCTGTTGCTCGCTCTGGGCGCGGCGGCCGAGGCAGAGTCGCTCGCCAATCGCGCTCGCGCGATCGACGAGCGGCGCTTCGGTTCAGCGCACCCGGACGTGGCGCGCGACCTGGCGTGGCGGGCCGCCGCGCGCTTGGCGCGCGGCGACACGCTCGGCGCACGCGACGACGCGCTGCGCGCAAGCGCAACGCGTCGCGAGCATCTTGCACGCACGGTGCGCGGGCTCACGGAGCGGCAGGCGCTGAGCGCGGCGAGCGTGGGAGCGAACGCACGCGACATTGCGCTGTCGTCCCTGTGCGGAGGCGCGAGCGTGGGCGACGTGGCGCGCGTGTACGACGAGGAGATTCGCTCGCGCGCCCTCGTGCTCGATGAGATGGCGGAGCGCCAGTCGCTCGGGCGACTGGCGTCCGACACGACGACCGCACGCGCGGCGCAGGCCGCGCGCGCGGCCGCCGA
>CAZEPH010000062.1:0-10143 GCA_964514075.1 uncultured bacterium
AATCCAGCCCCCGCTACCAAATGTAACTGGCCAAGAGCCAGGGAGTTGTGCGAATGCCGCGGAGCGATCCGCGGCCTTCTTTTTTTTGGTGGATTGTGACGGTTCTTCGCGGGCTGCTCACTCGCAAGAGCGCGCCCGGAGAAGGCCACGGAGGAGAACCATCAGGACGGGGAGCGGTGGGGTGTTGGTCGGCCTCGCGGAGAATCTTCACCATCTGCTCTTCGGTGAACCGGGTCTTCATCATGGCTCCTCACAGGGTGAGCAACCATCATATTTTCTAGACTCCGGTGGTCCGCAAACCGCCTAGCAGGTCAGAAGCGTCCGCGCGTGACGACGGGTAGACGCGCCGCCTCACAGCGTCCCTCCTCGCGCGCGGCGAGACGCCGCGATTAGCCGCCGCGCTCCGTGAGCGATCGTCACCCACGATAGCCCAGCGCGTGCGCTGCGGTGTCGGCGCGGGTGTCATGTGATCACCGATGCCGCTAGCGCAGCAAGACGACCTTCTGCGCTGCACCACCGCCGGCGCCGAGCAGCCGGTACCAGTAAACGCCCGGTTCGACGGCGCGGCCTGAAGCGTCACGGCCATCCCATCGGACGGCGTTCGTCCCGGCGTGCCCGATGCCGCGGAAGCCGGTCACGCGGTGTCCCGCGGCGTCGAGCACGGCGACATCATACGGGGCGGACGATGGCAGGACGAAGCGGATCTGCGTGCCGCCGACGAAAGGATTGGGCGACGCCGGGAGCATCCTCGCGACGGGGCGCGTGTACGGCGTGCCGTCGACGCTGGTGATCGTCGCGGACTCCCAGTAGATGTCGTCGATCGCGAATTCGCAGCTCGCGCCGTTGGTCTCGAGCACGACGAACTCGTAGGCCAGCATGCGCAGGTCGATCAACAGCCCGCGCAGATCGTTCACGGGAATCGCGGCCTGGCCCCACTCACCGTTGCGCACGAGTCCGTATGTCGTCGTGTTCGCCGGGAAGGAGACGTAGTTCTGATTCGTCCACACATCGGTGACGCCGATCTGGAAGTTGACGTTGGCGGGGATCTTGATGCGGAACTTCAGCCAGCCGCCCGCCATGTCGTAGAGGTTGATTGGCTGGACGGACATGATCCCCGCGCCGAACCAGCCCTTGCCGTTGGTTTTCCACGACAGGACGTTGCTGCCCTCGTACGGCGGGATCGTGCCGGGGATCAGCGTGCTCTCCCAGACGTAGATGTTGGAATCCACCGTCGGTGTGAGGTGGTCGCTGGTCGGCGTCGTGTCCGTGTAGAGGCCGAAGCGGTCATGCTTCGGCGCCGGGGGCCCCAATGTCACCTCGCCCTGTCCGTTCCACTGATAGATGCGCACGTAGTCGACGTACATCGTCGCCGGCAGCGGCATCGTGATCGGCAGCCCCGAGCCAGGATCGCCGAGGACATAGCAGTCCGTGTAGGCGCCGCCCACCGCGAGGTTCATCAGGAAGTAGAACGGCTGCTTGAATTCCGTCGCGTCGGCGCCGAAGACGAACGGGCTCGCAAACAGATCGCGCTCGACGCCGTCATCGACCACGGTGAAGCGCATCGAAGTGGAGTCCCAGTAGCAGCGATAGACGAGGAAGCGGTCCGTGAGGCCGGGCGAGTAGTTGTAATAGGGGCGATCGTAGACATCGGCCGGGTCGTTGGCGAGGCTCGCGGTGCCACCCGTTCCGGCCCAGATCGCGTTCGCGCCTACCACCTGATTCACCGTCGAGTTGTCCAGGCCGTTGCCGCCGTTGTGCGAGTCGTGCAGGTTGCGGAAGACCTGCTCGGCGCCCATCTCCATCAGGTCGAACTCGCCGCAGGCCGGCCACTCGGCGGTCTGCGTGCCCATCATCCAGAACGCCGGCCAGCCACCGTTCGCGATGTTTGGCACCTGGACTCGTGTCTCGATCATCCCGTAGCGCACGCTGAGGAACGAGCGGCTGTTGATCTTGCCCGAGGTGTAGCTGAGCGCATTGCCCCATTGGTCGACGATGCCTGGGCCGGATTCGGCCTTCGCCACGATGCGCAGCGCCTTGTTGCCCGCCTCGCCAGGGACGTCAGCGATGTCGACGTTTTCGTTCTTGTAGTATTGGAGCTCACCGTTGCCCCAGCCCCAATTCCCGTTGCCCGTCACCTTGAGCCAGTTGTCGAGGTTGTTGAAGTTGTCCTCGTGGATCAGCGAACCGACCTGGGCGTGGGCGGCGCCGACGAGCGCTGCCACGGCGACCAGGGCGAGGAGTGGGCTGCGCATCGGGGGGTGTCCCTTCGGTTCGCGCCCGGGTCAGGCCGGGCACTGCGTGAGCGGCTGGATGCTGGGGCGAGGCGTCTCGCGGGTCGCATCGATGAGTACATGATCGCCTTTGTTCGGGATCCGCACAATGTCGGAATGGGCCTCGAGGCACGGTGCCCGGAGCGTCGGAATTGCAGCTGTCACAATCGGCGACGAGCGTCGGACGATGCGGATGAGTCATCGCGCTGTGCGAACGCGCGGAGCGAGCAGCGCGACGCGACGCACGACGCGATCATCACCTGCCCTCAGGCGGCAGAAGTAGATTCCGGCCGGCGCGTCACCTCCCGCGGCGGTTCGCCCAGACCACCGGCGGCGGTGCGTGCCAGGATCAAGCGCCTCTCCGTCCACGAGCGTGGCTATCCGGCGCCCGGTTGCGTCCACGAGATCGAGCGAGACACGCTGCGGCGCAGTTAGAGTGAAGTCGAACGCCGCTCCACTCGCACTGATCGGAACGACCCGCAGGATCGCACCGCCTCCGTCGGGCGCGTCCGCGACTCGCGTTGCGGCGGAGACCGACCCCGTCGCCATTGTCCGCGCTGTGGTGAAGTTGCCGAATCCCTCGACCACTCCATAGACGGTGTCGCGCGTCGTGGCCATGGCGAGGCGAGGCCTCAGTGAATCGTGTCGAACCGGTGCATCGCCCCCGAAGTAGAAGTCCCACGCATCTTCGAGCAACCTGGTGACGACGTACTTCGCGCCACCCGCCACTCCACCGGCGGCTCCGCCAACCACATAGGCAGGCGGACCGGTCACGGGAGCCGCGGGAGGTGCCGCGACTGCCGTCGTGATAGCTGCTCCAGCCGCGCCGGCGATCGCTCCGCCGACCACGTTCTCCCAGAAGTCCGCCCAACTCCAACCGTCGTCGCCGCTGAGAAGCGCGGCGGCCGACCCGACGACAGCCGTGGACGCATGAGCGCTGAGGAGGAGCGGTTCCCAAACATCGCCAACGGGCTGAACTTCGACATGCAAATCGACAACCGCCGAATCGGTCCCGGCGAACCGCGCGATCACCGTTCCGCCATTCGGCCCGAGGACGAGCGATGGCCCTCCCGCCGGAGAGTACTCGAGTTGCGTCACGCTTGCAGTCGACTGTACCAGCGCATCAACGGTTTCATCGCACTGCATGAAAAGCTGACCGTCGAGTGTCGAACTACTCGTGACGTCAACCTGAACGTGGCCGTTCGGGAGGACCAGGCGGTGGACGCTCGCGGACACGTCCCGTGCGATGCCATCGTCTGTGACTTGTGCTGACCAGGACGAATAGGTGTCGCCTGGATTCTCCGTGCGCATCGCCACGAGGTACAGACCAAACGCACCGACCGAGTCTCCTGCGACGCGTCGCACGACGGCGAGATCCATGTCGAGTCGACCGCTCGAGAAATCGCGGTACGCGTAGGCACTGACAGCGAGTTCGGTGTCGGCGCAGGCGATCGTCGCGTCGAGAAGCATGTCGTCGGCGACGCCAAACCAGTCATCCACGGTCACCGTCACCGGTCCCGACCACACGACGGGAGCGCCGTTTCTCCGCGCGGTGAAGGATGTCCCGCCCGTGAACTGCAGCACGTTCTCCACGACCGACGTGTTTCCGGTGCTCGAAATCCCGATGATGCTGTAGTCAAGGTGGTGGAGGACGGCGTTCATGGTGTTGTCGACGAAATATCGTGCGAACTCGGGCGGTGGGAGCGCGGCGTGGACCATGGGTGAGCACAGGAAAGAGAGTACGGCTGCGGAAGGCAGGAGTCGGAGCATGGGGGCCTCCTGGATGCCGATGCGTGAGCGGCCGGAGCGGCCAGAGAGAGTCTTAGCCTACTTCGCATGTCGAAGCAGCGCAAACCCCATTCGGGGCCATCGAGCCCCGGGCGATCGCTGTTGCGGTGAACGGCAGTCCGGCGACTTGAGGCTAATACGCGGTCACACCGAACTGGGCGTATCGTCAAGCTTGGTGAGGGAACCGGGTGCAGCGAGATCGCTGTGAGCCATCGCGGTCGCCTGCGGTTGTGCCTCGCGCGGGGAGGAGATGCCATGCACGCACTCCTGATCTCTCCACAGTTTCCGGATACGTTCTGGAGTTTCACGCACGCCCTCACCTTCATCCGGCGGAAGTCGTCGCACCCTCCCCTCGGACTTCTCACCGTGGCAGCGATGCTCCCCGCCGCCTGGGAGAAGCGGCTCGTCGATCTCAACCTCGCACCGCTCACCGACGCCGACCTAGCGTGGGCCGATTGCGCCTTCATCGGCGGCATGGTCGTACAGAAGTCGTCCGCGCGGACCACGATCGAGCGATGCATCGCGGCGGGCGTGCGGGTGGTGTGTGGCGGACCGCTCTTTACGTCGGAGCCGGAGCAGTTTCCGGACGTCGATCACCTCGTTCTGAACGAAGCGGAGTTGACGCTCCCCCCGTTCCTGGCCGACCTCGAGAACGGGTGCGCGCAACGCCTCTACACGAGCGACGCCTATGCCGACCTCCACACGACGCCGATCCCCGCGTGGGAGTTGGCGGATCTCTCACGCTACGGATCGGTCAGTCTCCAGTACTGCCGCGGCTGCCCGTACGACTGCGACTTCTGCAACATCACGGCGCTCTTCGGGCATCGGCCGCGCACGAAGACCATCGCGCAGGTGATCGCGGAGTTGGATCGCCTCTACGCGCTCGGCTGGCGGCAGCACGTCCTGTTCGTCGACGACAACTTGATCGGCAACAAGCGCGACGCGAAGAGCCTCCTGCTCCCCGCGCTCATCGACTGGCAGCGCGGTGGGCGACGGATTCCGTTCGTGAGCCAGGTCTCGATGAACCTGGCCGACGATGCAGACCTGCTGCAGATGATGTCGCGTGCCGGATTCGACGCGGTCTTCATTGGAATCGAAACGGCGAGCGACGACGCCCTCGCCGAGTGCAACAAGAAGATGAATCGCAACCGCGATCTCGTCGCGGACGTGAAACGCATCCAACGCGCGGGAATCGAAGTGCAGGCGGGGTTCATCGTCGGATTCGACAGCGATACGCCGGCGACGGTCCGCCGGCAGATAGAGTTCATCCAGCAAAGCGGCATCGCGGCCGCGATGGTCGGTCTCCTCCAGGCGCCCGTGGGAACGCGCCTCCACGCGCGCATGCAGGAGGCAGGCCGGCTCCTCGGCTCGATGACCGGCGACAACATGGACGGAACGACGAACATCCTTCCGCACATGGGACTCGATGCGCTGCGCGAGCAGTACCGGGCGATCCTGGATCACATCTACTCGCCGAAGCACTACTACTCCCGAGTGCGCACCTTCCTGCGCGAGTTCACGCCCCCGGTGGTGACGCCACGCGTCGACCTCGCGCACGTACTCGCCTTCATCCGCACGATCGGACGCCTCGGCGTCGTCGGCCCGGAACGGCGGCACTACTGGCACTTGCTCGCGTGGACGCTCGCCCGCCGGCCGCGGCACTTCTCTCGCGCGGTCACGCTCGCGATCTACGGGTACCACTTCCGGCGCGTGAGCAGCTTGCACGTCGCGTAGGGCATGCGATGACTGGACACACGCGCTCAGCATGGGAAGAGGCGGCGCCGGGACGCTCCGGCCGCTCCGCACGCCATCGGAGGGAGACGGCGAGCGCGCCCGCGTCTCTCCGCACAGAAGGAGCCGCACAGTGACACCACTCATTGAAGCCTGCATCGTCCTCGCCACGATCTCGCTGATCGTGCTCGTGTTCGTGACGATCCGGCTCGTCAATCGGCTGCGGACGCTGACGGACGCGGCGGAAGTTACCCTCCGTCACGTGGAGGGGACGTTGGATCACTCGAGAGCGAATCAGGACAAGATCGAGAGGATTCTCGGGGAGTTGGAGCAGATCGCACACGCCGTTCGCGGCGGCGCGTTGCAGTTGACCGGTGTCGTCGACCGCACGGCGAACGTGGCCACGACCCTCCTGGACGAAGTGCAGAGGCCTGCACAACGGGTCGTGGCTCTCATACACGGCGTGCAAGCGGGTGCGCGCGTCCTGGCCAGGAGGGCGAAGGCGACGGACGGCACATCAAACACACACGAAGGAGAGCACAATGTCTGAGAAGCAAAACAACACGATGATCGGGTTCCTGGCAGGTGCGGCGATCGGCGCGGGGCTCGCGCTCTTGTTTGCGCCGGCGCCGGGCGTCGAGACGCGCCGTCAGATCGGCGAAAAGGCACGCGGGCTCGGAACAGGTGCGAAGCACAAGCTTGACAGCATGAAGCACGCGATCACGGAGGGGACGCACGGCCTGAAGGCGGCGGTCAACGAAGGCCGCGACGTGTACCGCCGGGAGACCGAGGGCGCGCTCGCACACACCAACACCTCGTAGTCGCATCGAGGTGGACTCGCTGCCCCCCGCGGCTCTCGAAGCCGCGGGGGCTGTCGCTCGTCTCTAGTCGACGGCGCTGCGATGCGGCATCACCGGCAGTCGCGGCATCGTTTGCTCCGGGAACTCTCCCGTCAGCGCGTCGAGAAACGCCACAAGATCGTCCGCCTCCTGCGTGGAGAGATCGCGTCCGAGCTGCGTCTTCGCCATGACGCGCACGGCTTCATCCAAGGTGGCGACGGAGCCGTTGTGGAAGTACGGCGCGGTGACCGCGACGTTGCGCCACATCGGAATGCGCCACACGTTGCGATCGCTCTCGTCGTGCGTTACGCCGTACCGCCCCACGTCGGACGTGAGCTGGTACGTCTCTTCGTACGCACTTCCGGCGATCTGCGGGAACTTCACATACACACCTTGGCCTTCGGGCATCCACGGCCCGGCGAACACGGGACCGCTGTGACACGACGTGCAGCCGATCGTACCGGCGAGTTTCATTCCGCGCACGGCGGCGGAGGGCATCGCATCCGACTCTCCCGCTTTGTAGCGATCGAACGGGCTGTTCGGCGTGACGAGCGTGCGCTCGTACGAAGCGATCGCTTTCGCCACGTTGTCGATAGTGATCGTCTTGCCGCCGCCGAACGCGAGACGAAACGCGTCACGGTATCCGGGAATGACGGCGATACGATCGAGCACCGCATTGTGATCGCGCATCCCCATCTCGTCGGGATTCACCATGGGACCTTTCGCCTGCTCTTCGAGACTGCGCGCGCGGCCGTCCCAGAATTGCACCGAGAGATAGGCGGCGTTCCACACGGTGGGAGCGGACCGTCCGCCACGCCTGCCGTCGATGCCGACAGCGGTGGCGCGATCATCCTCGCCGGCTTCCATGACGTTGTGGCAGGAATTGCACGAGACGGTGCCGGATGCGGACAAGCGTGGATCGAAGAACAACATCTTCCCGAGTTGAATCTTGGCCGGCGTCATCGGGTTGTTCGTGGGGACCGGCGGGGACTTCGGCAGGGTGTCCATTGCGGCGAGACCGACGGTGGCGAGAACGCAGCACACCGCAGCCGCACACACGACGCGTGTGAGACTCATTGCGCACCTCCTGCACCACCGCGCTCGTCTGCGCGGCAGACGTGCAAGGAAGAACATAGCACCGTGTCACGCGAGATTCGGCGCTACCTTCGCATGACCCCGCGATTCTTCGTGGTCAGGCGTCGCTGAGGGCGCGGCTCGGAACACCGACGTCGAGCCGCACGATGTCGCCTCGACGCTCGAGCAACGACTGGCTCATCGCGCGATCGAGGTGCGCACCCGTCACGGTCGACGTGCGTCCATCGCGGGCCGTGACGCGGATCCACGTGCTGTCACCTCCGACGCGATACACGACCGGCACCTGCCAGCAGGTGAACGCCAGCGAACGCTCGGGAACGTCGATCTCGACGACGTCCCCGTGGACGTCGTAGCAACGGAAGACGGCCGGCTGTCGCAGGACTTCCCGTCGCTGGAGGAGCCGCGGCAGGAAGCACACTCGACCGCGTTCCACGCGCACGCCCAGTTCTCCGAATCGCGCGAGGATCATCTCCTTCACCTGTCCGGTCATCCCGGGCTGTTGCGCGCCGGCATGCTCCGGAGTGTGGGAGTACGGATCGCACGGGAAGGCGCCGTACTCTGCGACCGACTTCTCGAAGCAGAGTCCCGAGCGGACGCGGTGATACGCCGCGATCACACCGGCGTGCCGGGCGTCTTCGCGCACCGCAATCTCCTGCACGGCGAGCAGGAGCTTGCCGACCATGTGCCAGTAGACGGAGCCGATTCCCTCGTAGGCATACATCGCGCTCGACCGCCCCGTGTAGGCGGCGTGGCGGAAAACGTCCTCGAAGACATCCAATACCGCGGAGCGGTCGCGCTCCACGCGCTCGCGCCACGCATCCTGATGCGCGAGCACATCGAGCGCACGGGCCAGGTCCGGCGCCGAATGCAGGTCGGCGTGAAAGCGGCAAACGCCGAACGCGTCCCGCTCGACGATCGAGCGATGACCCGCCGCCAGAAGGTCGCGCAGGAGTGCGACGCGCACGATCGCGTCGTCGGGCACCACGTTGCGTTCGAAGAATCGCGGAAGATCCTTCGCCGGGTAGAGGAGGAAACTCTCTTGATCGGCGCGATAGAGCCGGCTCTCGAAGAGCCGTGATACGAGAGCGGCCGCCTCGTCCGCTCCCACCGCGCCGGAGCTGAGCGCGGCGACCTGTCCTTCGAGCATCTCCTCGAGCGGCTGGAGGTCGGCGCGGCGTGGATCACGTGTGATGTCGAGTAAGTTGTAGGAGTGATAGAGGCCGTCCGGCCGGAGATTCCGACGGATCGTTTCCTCGATGTGCGGAAGAGCGACGCGGCACAACTCGGCCGCCTCCGCGGCGGAGACCGATTTCGCGCCGCCGAAACCATTGGCGTACACGGTTTCGCGATACGTCTCGAAGGCGAGGCCGAGATCGTCCATCACCTTCCTGCGCGCCTCCGGTTCCTCCGCCGACCGGGCGACGGGCGCTTCTTCGAGAATAGCGTGAATCCGGCGGAGCCACACCACCACTTCGCGTGAAACCGGCACGCGCACCTCTGCGAGCGGCTCGAGGAGCTGTTGCAAGAAGCACGCGTAGCGTCGCAGGTGGAACAGCGTGACCATCGACACGCCATTGCCGACGAGCGCGTTGTTCGCATCGTTCCATTCCGGACGCTGCGTGTTCATCCAGATGCCGCCGCCGGGGACCAGGTTCGAGAGCTTCGACAAGAGCGGGACGAGCAGCTTCTCGAGAAGACTCACCATGCAGATCGATCCATCGGCATTCGTGACGAGTGCACCATCCGCTCCCACGCGTGCGATGCGTTCGGCGATTCGCGCCGCTCTGTCGACGTCGTACACGATCGTCTGTTGCGGATCCGCGAGAATGTCGGCGTATCGCTTCAACCGATACGGGACATCGGCGTAGGAGAAGATCTCCCGTCCAAGTGTGTCCTCCAATTCGCCGGGCGCGACGTGTTGCCACATCTCGAGGAACTTCAACATGTAGATAATCTGGTGATCGCCCCAATACCCGATGTGACTCCACGGATCCTCCGGATTCGGAACCTCCCAATCGACGCCGTCGCGCGCAATGCGATAGGGATTGAATCCGTCTACGGTCGAGGCGCCGACGAACGTCGAAACGATGCTGGGTAGGAAGGGAGGGAAACTGAAGCTGGTCGCCTCCCAATTCTGAAAGATGTCCCGCCAATTGCCCTCGTAATGGAGAGCCTCCGTGCCATCGGCGTTTTTCCGAACGATCGCAAAACGGTTCCAGGGGCGGCTGGGATCGCCGTGCCGGCGTCCGAAGAAGAGCGGCAGGTACGCCCGGCACAGACGTTGTAGGTCTCTGTCGCCTTGCGCGTCGGCCGCGCGAAGAAGGTCGGGCGCGGGCACCCACTCGGGCAGCGACTTCACGAACGCTGCGTCACGTGCCGCGACGACGCGGTTGCGCGCGCGCAGGAAATCCAACAAGTCC
>CAZEPH010000063.1:0-10103 GCA_964514075.1 uncultured bacterium
CGCAAGTCCGCGTTGTGGGATGTGGGGCTGTATGCACCCGAGATCGCGACGGAGGACATCGAACTCACGTGGCGTCTGCAGCGGCACTTCTACGACGTGCGCTATGAGCCCGAAGCGCTCGTGTGGATGCACGTTCCCTCGACGGTGCGCGGACTCTGGCGGCAGCGGTTCCGCTGGTCGCTCGGTCTCGGGCAAGTGCTGCGCCGTCACGGCGGCGTGGCAGTGCAATGGAAGACGCGCCGCATGTGGCCCATGATGTGGGAAGCGATGCTGTCGATCCTCTGGGCGACGGATCTCGTGGTGCTCACGGCTTTCTGGGCCGCATCGCTCGCGCTGGGCGTACCGGTGATCGGCGTGTCGCCCGTTCCGAATTGGTGGGGCATGGTGATCGGCACGCTCTGCCTGACGCAGCTCCTGGCCGGCGTGGTGCTCGACGCGCGATACGATCGCAGCGTTCTGCGTGCGTTTCCGCTCGCGATCCTCTATCCGCTCGTCTACTGGATTCAGATGGCGGTGATCACGACGATCGCCACACCCGTCGGCTTCGTGACCGGCGGCGAACGAGGCGATGTCTCTCAATGGAGAACGGCGCGATGATGCGCATGTGGCTCGCGATCCTCTGGCTCAGCGTGTGCGCCGCGCCGGCGGCACACGCCGTGGGTGCGACGTCGTACGCGGCCGCCACCCCTGCCGGCGCGTGGCGCGAAGCGCGCGATCTCTACGACCGCGGGCGGTACGCCGACGCGTTGCGGAGGATCGACCGGGCGTTGGTGACCGAACCCGACAACGCCGACCTGCTCTGGCTCAAGGCGGCAACGCTCGAACGAAGTGACCACGCGGACGATGCGATCGCGTTGTACGAGCACGTGGCGCGCATGTATCCCGATCTCGCGCCGAAGATGCGTGGCGACTACTCGCGTGCGCTCGCGCGCGCGGGC
This sequence comes from uncultured bacterium, assembly GCA_964514075.1. GTDB lineage: Bacteria > Eisenbacteria > RBG-16-71-46 > CAZEPH01 > CAZEPH01 > CAZEPH01. The sequence goes on from CAZEPH010000063.1 coordinate 939, forward strand.
CGGTTGAACGAAGCGAACGCACTCTTTCGCGCCGTGCTCGCCGAATCCCCGCAGGATCCGGAGGCACTCTCCGGGTTCGCACGCGTGCTGAACTGGCAGGGGCGGCATCGCGCCGCCGCGGAGATGTTCCGCGCCTTGCAGCGGACCGGCGCGGGCGGACCCGACGCCGACGTGGATCTCGGGTGGGCGGATTACTGGGCGGGCCGACCCGACCGGGCACGCGTCGATGCGGAAAGGGTGCGCGCCGCGCGCCCGGCCGACGCGAGCGCGCGGCGCTTGCTGCGCGCTCTCGACCGCGACACGGGCAGCGGTCCCACAATCGGCGTGAGCAACTCGAGCGACAACGACGGCCTCGATGTGACGACATTCAGCGCGCGGCAACGTGTCGCCTCCGCGAAGGGGCGCACGTTGGTCCATCTGGGCGTGCGGCAAGACGACGTTCGGCGCGAAGGGGTGGAGTTCACATTGTGGCGCGCGGGAGCGGGTCTGGAACACGTCTGGACGGCCGCCGTGAGCACGCACCTCTTCGCGGACGTTCTCGGCGACGGACCCGCCGGCGTGCACCGCATCTTCGGCTCCGGCTGGATCACGGTCACGCCGACCGAACGGTGGCGCGTCGATCTCGCGGGCGCCAGCGACCAAGTGTTGACGATCGACGCTCTCGGTGCGGACGTGCGCGTCGCGACCGCGGCCGCCAGCGTGGACTGGCGCATCACGGATTACTGGTCCGCCGGCGCGCGCGGCGCGCGTGACACCTACTCGGATGACAACACCCAACTGCGCGTGTCGGGTCAGACGCGCCTGCGCATCCTCGGCAACGCGGCGCGGAGCGTGTCGCTCACCACGGACATCGCCGTGCTCTCCTCCGATCGCGAGCCCGGCACGGGCTACTACGCGCCGAAGGAGTACACCGAGGCGGCAGGCGGCCTCGCGATCGCCCTCGAGCCGTGGACGGCATTCGTGCTCCAAGCACACGGACGCGTCGGCGTGCTGCGCGAGAATTCCTCCGATGCGGAGAACTTCGGAACGTACATCGCCTCCGCGGAAGGCATGCTCTTGCCGCATGTGTATCTCGGGAGCGGCGTGTCCGGAGGGGACTCCAACCTCTCCTCACCTTCCGGATACTCGCGGACACGCGTGTGGGCGGAGATGGGCGCCCGTTTCTAGGCCTCGTTGCTCCCCTGAGCAGCCGCACACGTGTTGACCCGCCGGACAGCAACTGGCTAGGCTTGAGAGTACACACATCCGGTCCTCTCCGTCGCTCTGCCATCCACCCTTGCGCGACACCCGAGCGACCGTCGAACCACACATCGAGGATCGGACCCATGCTCTTTCGATCGACGCAGTGGGCGCGGGGTGTCATGTGCGCGCTCGCGCTTGCCGCGGCACCTGCCACCCACGCCGGCAGCATTTTCGTGACGGGACACGACCCCGACTTCCACGCGACGATCGGATTTCACGCGGCGGGCGCGATTCACATCAATCAAATCGCCATCGATTACATCACGAACCCGGCCTTCAATCCGTTCTCGGCGGCGGCGCCGCGGGCGTTCCTGCTCGCAGAGTCGCGTATTGCCGTCCCCGAGGGGCACAGCCGCTCACGCGACGGGATGGTGGCGAGCGGCTACGTCGAGGGGACGGACTTCGAATGGCACGACGCGACCACGCTGGCCGCGGAGGTGCAGTTGCTCGGCTCGAAGTACGCCGCGCTCGTGGTGTCGTCGGACTTCGGCGGCACGCTCACGCAAGCGGAGTTGGACATCCTCAACGCTAGCGCCGAGAAGATCCGCACATTCGTGAACGCGGGCGGCGGCGTGTATGCGATGGCGGAAAGCAATCTCGGTGCGGGGCTGACGCCGAACGGCGGACACTACGCGTTCTTGCCCTCCGTCGTGTCGTCCGTTCCGGGCACGGAGTTTGAAATCGACTACACGCTGTCAGCGTTCGGGTCGGGTCTCGGACTCGTCCCGTCGGACATCAACGACAACGTGCGGCATTGCGTGTTTGCGTCGTACGCCGCGCTGATTCCGGACCTGCAGCCGGTGGACTTCGACACGAACAAGAACGCGATCTCGCTCGCGGGACGGTCGCTCATCACCGCCGTCGAGGCGGGGACGTGGGGAGGAATCAAAGCCCTGTATCAGTAACGCGCGCCTCCCAGCGCCGGACGCCCGCCGCGGAGCACGACGACGCGGCGGGCGTCTTCCGTTATTCTCCGCGCACCATGACGAGTCCCGCACCGCGCGACGCCGCCACCGTCGTCTTGCTCCGCCACCGCGACGACCCCGACGTGTTCTGGGTCAAGCGCTCGCCCGTGACGTCGTATCTCGGCGGGTTTCACACTGTGCCGGGCGGACGCGTGGATCGCAGCGACGGCGACGTGGTCGTGCGCGAGCTGCCGGGAGACGCGGATGCCGCGCCGTACGTCGCCGCCGTGCGCGAGCTGTTCGAGGAAGCGGGCGTGCTGCTCGCGCGGGGCGCCGAGCGGCTGGCGCCCGAGCGCCTGCGCGCCTTGCGCCGCGCGCTTCTCGACGGCACGCGCACGTTTCGCGCGTTGCTCGCGGAGACCGAGTGCGCCATCGACGCGCGCGACCTGGAGAGCGCCGGACGGTGGATCACGCCGCCGTTCACGCCCACGCGGTTCGACACGCGGTTCTTTCTCGCGTGGATGCCGGAGGGGCAACACGCCGAGGTGTGGACCGGCGAGCTGGTGGAGGGGGAGTGGATTCGTCCACGCGATGCGCTGGCGCGCTGGCGCTCCGGCGAATCGCTGCTCACGCCGCCGACCCTGCACGTGCTCGAACAGGTGCACCGCGCTCTCTCCAGCGGCACCGACATCGGCGCGATGCTGCGCGACATCCCCGACGTGCAGCGCGGCCCCACACGCAAGATCGAGATGCGCCCGGGCATTTTCCTCGTTCCGCTCGCCGCGCCCACACTGCCGCCCGCGACGCACACGAACTGCTACGTCGTGGGCGCACGCGATCTCGTGGTGATCGATCCGGGAAGTCCGTATCCCGAGGAGCAACAGATCCTCGACGACTTCTTGACGCGTCTCGCCGACGAAGGACGGCGCGTGACGGCGGTTGTGGTCACGCATCATCACCGGGACCACTGGGGCGGAGCCGAGCGCGTGCGCGACCGTTTCGGCGTGCCGATCTACGTGCACATGCGCACGGCGCCGCACGTGCCCTTCACCGCGACGATCGCGCACGACAACGTGCTCGTGTGCGACGCGGACGGCGATCGCCCCGAGCGGAAACTGCGGATGGTGCACACGCCGGGCCACACGCGCGGGCATCTCGCGTTGTTCGAGGAACACACACGCACGTTCCTCGCGGGCGACCTGTTCGCGGGAACGGGCACGGTGATCATCGATCCGCCGGACGGCGACATGCAGTCGTACTTCGACTCGCTGGCGAAGGTGCGCGACCTGGGCGTGAGCGCGATCCTCCCCGGACACGGTGCGCCGACCGGCGGTGCGCGCGAACGCATCGAGGAGTACATCGCGCACCGGCTGGACCGCGAGCGCCGTATCCTTGCAGCGGTGGAGTGCGGCGCGGCCGGCATCGGAGAGATCGTGGCGCGCGCGTACACGGACGTGGCTCCGTCGCTGCACGTGTACGCCGCGCGATCGGCGCTGGCGCATCTCTACAAACTCGTAGCGGACGGCCGCATCGTGCAGCGCGGCGAGGAAGAGTTCGCGCCGGCCGGTATTCCCGCTTGATCAGGACGGACGCCGCGCGGCACATTGCGCGCATGCGACTCTCGTGGGCCGCCCTCGCGCTTCTGTGCTTCGCCGCGCTGTCCGGATGCGGCGAAACGCCGCCGCGCGGCGGCGGGAGCGTGCGCGTCGGGTACTTCGGCAGCACGCGCCCCCCCGTGGGGCAGGTCTTCTCGTTCAATAACCAGGCGGAGCCGGAGTATCTCGACCCGAACCTCATGTCGGGACAACCGGACGGGCGCATCGCACGCATGATCTTCGAGGGGCTCACGACGCCCGATCCGCGCACGCTCGCGCCTCTGCCGGGCCAAGCGGAGAGATGGGACATCTCGACCGACAAGAAGACGTACACGTTCCACTTGCGCGACGGCCTCACGTGGACGGACGGGCGTCCCGTGACGGCGAACGACTTCGTGTTCGCGTGGCGCCGTGCGCTCTCACCCGTCTCAGGCGCGCGCAATGCGGGATTGTTGTACTGCATCGAGAACGCGGAGGCGTTCAACAAGAACAGGGATCCCGACTCGGCACACGTCGGCGTCTCCGCACCCGACGCGCGGACGCTCGTCGTGCGGCTCACACATCCGACGCCCTATTTTTTGTTTCTCACGGCCTACTATACGTTTCTCCCCGTGCCCGAATGGTGCATCGCGCAGCACGGCGATCGCTGGACCCGTCCCGAGAACATCGTGTCCAACGGACCGTTTCGCATGACGGAGTGGCGGCAGCGCGATCGTATCGTCTGCGTGAAGAACGCGAGGTACTGGGACGCCGCGAACGTGCGACTCACGCGGATCAACGCGTATGCGGTGGACGACCTCAACACCGGAACGAGCCTGTACAAAGCGGGGACGATCGACTGGAGCCCGTCGGGCTCGGTCCCCGCGACCTACGTCCCGTACATCCGGCACAATCAGGACTTCCGCTCCGCGTTGTATCAAGCGGTCTACTATTACTCGGTGAACGTGACGCGGAAACCGTTCGACAACCCCGATGTGCGCCGCGCGCTCGCCCTCGCGATCGATCGGAACGCCATCGCAAACGACTTGCTGCGCAAGACGCGCCCGCCCTACGGCAACTTCGTGCCGCAGGGATATCCCGGGTATCACTCGCCGCCCGGCATTCCGTCCGACGCCGACGCCGCCCGCGCCGCGCTCGCGCGGGCGGGCTATCCCGGCGGCAGGGGCTTTCCGCCGATGGAGATTCTCTTCAACACGAGCGAGGATCACCGGCGCATCGCCGAAGCGATTCAGGGCATGTGGACGAACACGCTCGGCATCAAGGTGACGCTGTCGAACCAGGAGTGGGCGTCGTACCTCAAGGCAACGACGAGCCTGCAATACGACGTCGCGCGCCGCTCGTGGATCGGCGACTACCTCGACCCGACGACGTTCCTCGCCGCCATGCGTACGGGTGACGGCAACAACCGCACGGGCTGGTCGTCACGCGAATATGACGACCTCTTGCGGCGCGCAGAAGCGGAACCCGACACCGCACTGCGCAACGCCATGCTCGAACGCGCGGAGACGATCCTGCTCGATCAGGCGCCGGTCCTGCCGATCTATCACTACTCGCTGACGGAGCTCGTGAAGCCCTACGTGCGCGGCTTGTACCCGACGGTTCTGGACGTCCACCCGCTGAAGTACGTGTGGATCGATCACGGTGCGGGCGCCGCGGTGGCGCGGAACTGATGCTCGCCTTCATCGCACGCCGGCTCCTTCTCATGATCCCGACCCTGTGGATCATCGCGACCGTAACGTTCTTCCTGATTCACGCGGCGCCGGGCGGGCCGTTTCTCGCGGAAAAGGACATTCCGGAGGAGGCGCTCGCGGCGCTCAACGCGCGCTACGGACTCGATCAACCGCTGCACGTGCAGTACGGGCGGTACCTCGCAGGGGTCGCGCGTCTCGATTTCGGTCCGTCGTACAAGTATCCCGCCCGGCAGGTGCGCGAGATCATTCTCGATGCGCTGCCCGTGTCGCTCACGCTCGGCGGGTGCGCGTTGCTCGTCGCCGTCCTGATCGGCGTCCCCCTCGGGGTCGTGGCGGCCGCGCGACAGAACACGCGTGTCGACTACGCGGCGATGTCCGTGGCGCTGCTCGGCGTCTCGGTGCCGAACTTCGTTCTCGGCCCGGTGCTCGTGCTCGTGTTCTCGCTCACGCTATACTGGTTCCCGCCCGCCTTGTGGCATGGGTGGAGCAGTCGCGTGCTTCCCGTGCTCACGCTGTCGGCGATCTACATCGCCTACATCGCGCGGCTTACGCGCGGCGGCATGCTGGACGTGCTCGGACAGGATTACATTCGCACCGCGCGCGCGAAAGGCCTGCGCGAATCCCGCGTGGTGTTCGGGCATGGGCTGAAGCCGGGGATTCTGCCCGTCGTGTCCTTCCTCGGCCCGGCAACGGCGGGCATCGTCACGGGTGCGATCGCAGTGGAAGCGATTTTCGCCGTGCCCGGGCTCGGCTCGCAGCTGCGCGGCGCCGCGTTCAATCGCGACTACACGCTGGTGCTCGGCATCGTGCTCTTCTACGCCGTCGCGCTCATGTTCCTGAACCTGATCGTGGATATCCTTTACACGCGCTTGGATCCGCGGGTGCAGCTTGGCTGAGTTCTCCGGATCGAACAGTCTGTGGAACGACGCGTGGCGGCGCCTGCGCCGCAACCGCATGGCGGTGACGTGCGGTATCGCTCTCCTCGTGCTCGCGGCGCTGTGTTTCGGCGCGCCGGTCCTCCCGTTCATTCGCGACCCGAACGCGCAAGACCTCGCGCTCGGCGCCTCCACGCCCACGGCCGCGCACTGGTTCGGCACCGATCTCCTCGGGCGCGATCTCTTCGCACGCGTGCTCTACGGCGGGCGCATCTCGCTGCTCGTCGGACTCGTCGGGACATTCGTGTCGCTGGCGATCGGCGTGACGTACGGTGCGATCTCCGGCTACAGCGGCGGCACGCGCGATGAAGCGATGATGCGCTTCGTGGATATCCTCTACTCGATGCCGTACCTGTTCCTCGTTATCCTGCTGCTCGTGTTCTTCTCCAAGTCGATTCTCATGCTGTTCGTGGCGCTCGGCATGGTGCAGTGGCTCACGATGGCGCGCATCGTGCGCGGGCAGGTGCTCTCGCTCAAGCAGCAGGCGTTCGTGGAGGCGGCGCGCGCGCTCGGCGCCTCCAGTGGGCGCATCGTCTTTCGGCACATCGTGCCGAACACGCTGGGCCCGGTGATCGTGTACGCCACGCTCACCGTACCGGCGGTCATGTTGCAGGAGGCGTTTCTCTCGTTCCTTGGACTGGGCGTGCAGCCGCCGGACGCGTCGTGGGGATCACTCGTGAGCGAGGGCGCCTCGCTCATTGCATTCTTCCCGTGGCTTACGGTGTTTCCGGGCTTGGCGCTCTCTGCGGCGCTTTTCTGCTTCAACTTCCTCGGAGACGGGTTGCGCGACGCGCTCGATCCCCGCGACAAGAAGCGGGGAACATGATGACACAGCGGAGCTGAGAGACGTCTGGGCTGCGTTCGAGGTCTACGCTCTTCGGTTACCTGTCGCGGCGCCCTCCGACCATGGTGAGATTGGCACACCCCCGTTCCGAAACCATCCAGGAGGTGTCATGCACACGCGTCTGCGCGCGCTGGTGTTCGGGGCCGCGGTGGGATTGTCGCTGTCTGCCGTCGCGCACGCACAGGATCCGCAATGGAAGATCTACACTCCCGGCAATACCGGCACGCAAGGAGACTACTGCTACTCGCTTCTCTTCGATGACGCCGGAACTCTGTGGCTGGCGGGCAACGATCCCATCTGGGATGAGGGCGGCCTTTCGAGCTTCGACGGGACGCGGTGGACGAATTACTCCACGGTCGACGGCGTGTGCCCGTCCTTCGAGATCGCGTCGATGGAGAGGGACGCGAACGGCATCATCTGGGCCGCATCGATCGACGGTCTGATCAAGTTCGACGGGATATCCTTCACTCTGTGGAATACAGGCAACTCGCCGCTCGTCACCAATCGCGTCACCGACGTCTCGCTCGACGCACAGGGCAACGTGTGGTTCACGATGAACGACCTGCTGCAGCCGATCGGCGGCGTCGGAAAATTTGACGGTACGACGTTCACCATCTGGACCAACCTGCCGTGGCCCGCGGGATGGCAGAACGCGGAGTGCGTGGCCGCCGCGCACGGCGACACGGTGTACGTCGGGTCGTCGGCGGAGGGCGCGTGCCAGTGGAACGGGTCATCGTGGCGGTATCTCGGTACACGACCCGGCGGGTGGATCAACGACATCGTCGTGGACTCCAATGGCGCGGTGTGGTTCGGGGCGGCGTCCGGCGGTCTCACGCGTCTCTATGGAGCGAAGTGGAAGTCGTGGGGCGCACCCGGCGGGACATCCGGCATTCTGAACCTCGCACTCGCACCGGGAGCAGTTGTGTGGGTTGCGACGTTCAACGGCATCTGGTCGTTCGACGGCTCCGCGTACACGAGTTGGGGCTGGCCCGGCTCCTATGCATACGACGTCGCCTTCGATGCGAACGGCGAGATGTGGGGCTGCGGCATCGGCGGCGCCGCGCACCGCATGAGCGACGGCACGTGGAAGCGGTACAGCGTGGCGAACACGGCGCTCACGACACGATGGGTCAACGGCATCGACTTCGATCACCTGGGCAACGCATGGATCGCCGCGAGCGGCGGCGGGATCAACAAGTTCGACGGCACGGTGTGGACCGACTGGAACCCATACAACTATGGCGACCCCTATTGGCCGTACCCGACGGATGCCACGCAGTGCTCCTATGAAGACGCCGCCGGACGTATCTGGGTCGGCACCTACGCGCAAGGCATCGGCGTCTGGGATGGAACGACGTGGACGCAACACTTGCCGTACACGGTCATCGAGAACATCCAAGGGGATACTGCGGGGAGGATCTGGGCGCACTATGGCGCGGTGCTCGGCATGTACGACGGCGCGACGTGGACCACATACGCCTACTACAACTCGCCGATCCCGGGCTACGTGCAGGACATCGCCGCGGACGTACACGGCAACATGTGGATCGCATCACTCGGCGGACTGGTGAAAACGACCGGCACCGATTGGACGGTGTGGACCCCGGAGAACTCGCCGATGCCCGGCACCGGATCGGTGTGGGGCCTCTCGATCGGACCGGATGACGTGAAGTGGATGGCGTACAGCGGCGGTCTCTTGCGGTTCGATGACGCCGCGAACACCTGGACGACCTACAACAAGACGAACTCCGGCTTGCCGGTGAACTACGTCACGTGCACGGCGGTCACGCCGAGCAACGTTCTTTGGGTCGGCGCCTTCGACGGATCGAATTTCCCGTATCACGGCGGTGTTGCACGGTTCGACGGCGCGACGTGGACGACGTACACGAACGAGAACTCTCCGCTCCCGCACGAGCAAATCTACGACATCGGGATCGACGCCAATAGCGATCC
>CAZEPH010000064.1:0-10019 GCA_964514075.1 uncultured bacterium
CCGTATCCGCGGCGGCCGTCGCGAACGCGGCGACGATCGCGCGCGCGAGCGCGACGCGCAGTGCATCGTCCGTCGCCGCGCTCATCGTCGCGAAGAGCAGTCCGAAGAGACCGTTCGCCCACGCGTGCGCGGCGCCGCGGCGTCCGCCGCGCGCCTGCGCCACACCGGCGCGCGCCTTCGCGCGCGCGCCGGCGCGCGTCGCCGCCGACGCGAGCACGAAGAACGACGCGAGCGCCGCGAAGGCCCATCCCCCGCTCACCGCCCACACGCTTGTTCCGAGAACGACGCCTCCCGCGAACCCGCTCGGGCCGACGGATCGCGCGACGTACGCGATCGCGCCAAGTCCGGACGCACAGGCGGCGCCGATCAACACGTCGCGTGTGGAGACGTGCGCGGCGAACGCGGCCGGCGAGGCGAGAGCGGATGCGCACAACACGAGCGCGGCGATGGCGGGCACGCTCGCGTTGTCGTCCACCGGCAGCCGCAGGCTCTCGATGAGCGCCGCGCACACACCCGCACACGCCGCGGCGATCACGAGCGGCACGGGGGTCGCGCACCACGCGGTCCACCCGCCGACCCAGTGCAGAAAGACCGTCGCGGCGACCGCGCCACCGGCTGCGAGCGCGAGGCTCCCCGCGAACGTCTTGTCGCGATTCCACGGAAGGCGCGGGCCGCGCACCGCGCGGCCCACGAGTGTCGCAGCGCCGTCACCCACGGCCAGGATCGCCCACGCACCCGCCGCAATGTCCATGCGTCCGAGCCACGCGCCGACGATCGTCACGAGGGCCAGCACCGCAAGCGGATACACCATGATGCCGCCGCTCACGCGTCCGGGTGTCTCGTGCGCGCGAAACAGCGCGCGGCCGACGCGCGGCAACACCAAGAGATTGAACGCCACCGCGCCGCATCCGAAGAGGATCGCCTGCCACGGTGTGAGCCATCGCAGGAGCAGGGCGAACGCGAGGCTGCCGATGTGCACCGTCTGACGCACGGACTCCCTCATGCCCGTGCGTCCAGCAACGCGCGCAGTCCGTCTTCGAGCGGCGTCATGCGATACGTGAGGTCGCGCACGGCGCGATCCGATCGGTACAGCCAGTCGGCGCGGTATGCGGCCAGCTCCGCGCGCGTGAACGCTGGCGTGGTGTGCGTGAGGCGCGCGAATGCGTGAAGCACTGCACCCGTCGGTTCGAGAGCGCCGAGAGGGATGGACGCCCGCGGCGCGCGCACACCCGCGAGTGTCGCGACGAGGTCGACGGCCTCGCGCACCGATGCGTGCGGGCCGCCGAGCAGGTAGACCGCGCCGCGCGTGCCCCGCGTGAGCGCCGCCACGTGCGCCGCGGCGACATCGTGTACCCAACTCCACGTGAGACGCGTGCGACCTCCACCGGGCAGCGCGGGAAGCCTCCCGCGGAGAAGTCTCTCGACGATCGCGCCGATGTAGTTGGCCTCGCGCGCAGGGCCGGGCCCGTACAACGCCCCGGGCACGAGCGCGATCGCGTCCGCTCCGGACCGCGCCGCCTCGCGGAACACGGCCAGCGCGCGGCGCTTCGTCGCAGCGTACTCCGTCTCAGGCTGCGGAGCCCGAGCAAAGGGACCGTCTTCATCGGCGGATTCGCCGACACGCGACGGACCGAGTGCGAGGAACGACGACGTGACGATGCAGCGCACACCGCGCTCGCGTGCGAGGGAGAGGAGCGTGCGCGTAGCGCCGACGTTCACCCGCTCGTGCTCGCCGCGCCGGTGGGCGACGCGCGCAACGCATGCGGCGGAGTGAATCACCGCCTCGCATCCGTCCAGGGCGCGTGCGAGTGCGGTGGGATCGGTGACGTCGCCGTGCACGACGTCGCCTGCAGCGGGTGGCGCGACGCCGCGAACCAGCAGACGCGGCGTGTGCCCCGCCGCGCTCACGGCCGGGACGATGGCGCTTCCGAGGTACCCCGTTCCGCCGGTTACGAGAACGCGCACGGCACGCGCGTCAGCGCAGCGACGGGGCGGATGGGCATCCTGTGGTGGTCGCGCCGACGACGCTGCTGCCGCTCCCGAGTCCGCCGCGGTCGTGCGTGAACACGCGGAAGAAATAGCGCGTGCACGGGGTCAGGCCCGTGACGTCCGCATTCAGCGCGCCCTGTGCGATGTTGACGCGGCACAGCGTGCACGAGGGTGGGCCGGGGCACGTCGCGCACTCCGTGGGCGTCGCCACCGCGAGTGAATCGGTGGAGTAGTAGAGGACGTAGTCGTTCACGTCGGTCGCGCTGCTCGCCTGCCAGGTGATCGTGGCGCGGTCGTCCAGGGTGGGGATCGGCTGCGTGATCAACACGGGGGGCGGCGGGACGTTGAGGCTCACGACGTCCGCCCCCGTCACCGCGAGCGAGGTATTGCCGACGTTGTCGATGAACACGCCTTGCACGTTGGCGTCGGTGATTTCCTCGATCACCTGTCCCTTCACGCGGTACGCGACGCGGTACACGCCGTCACCCGTGACGAGGTCGCCGTTCGTGCCCAGATCCTGCGCGGCGATGGGAATCTCGAACGACCGCGTGGCCGTCACCAGGGAGAACTCCACGCGCGCATTGGGTCCCGTTTCGCGGCCGGTCACGCGGGCCTCCAAGTACAGCGTGTCGTCCTTCGAGAACACCTGTCGCGGCGGCGAGAACGACACCTCATCGATCGCCGCGTAGCCGTCGTACCGGATCACGTCGGACACCACGCCGCTCTCGTTGCCGATCTCGTCGATGAAGCGGGCGTACACGCGGCGGTCGCCCTGATTGAGCGGACTCGGATCGATGAAGGTGTACGGCAGCTGCCCTTCGGGCGGGAACGACACGTATTGCGTGAGCGCGTTGGGGTCCTCGCCGAGTGCGACGCTCTGCGCACCGGCGGGGGACGTGAGCCGCACCAGAACGGTGGCGAACTTCGTGACGGCGGTGTTGCCTTCCGCAGTCGTCAGCGTGATGCCGTACGTGCCGGGTGTGGCATTGACCGTCGAGGAGCGGAGCCCTTCGAGGTTCTTCTCGCGGTCGATCGCGGACACGGAGAACGTGTACGTTTGTCCATTCTGCAGCGCGCCGATGGTGTCGGAGAACGCGGTGGTGGAATCCACGAACACGAGGCGGCCATTGCTCGTGGCACGATAGACGCGGAACGTGCGGACTTTCGACGGATCATCCACGGTCCACGAGAGAATCACGGCGCTGCGGATCGGGTGCGCGGCGACGTTCTTCGGAATCTGCAACGTCGGGACCACCGGCGGAACGAACACCTTCTTCGACGTGCAGCCCGCGAGGAGAGCGATCGCGGCGATCGCGCACGCGGCGCCGAGGACGCGGAACGCGCGCATCAGAAACGCACCACGAAGCCGACGCGCGACGCGTCCGGCCGGACGGATGCGACACTCGGCACGGGCACCGATTCCAGCGACACGCTCGGCAACTCCTCCCGCACGGGGCCGAACACGAGTGCGTCGAGCGCATTCACCACCCACACGCCCGCGGCGACGTACACGGCGGTGCGCGTGTTGTCCTTGTGCTTCTGCACCGAGGCATCGCGCTCGGCCAGTTTGCGCGTGTAGAGCGTCACGTCATCGACTGTGGTGGCGAAGGCGAGGCTGTCGGCGATGCGGTTGTATCGCGTCACCGAGTGGTTGTACTGCGTCCACAAGTAGGTTGCGACGCCGGCCGCGGCGATCTCCGCGCCCGTGTAGAATGCGCCGCGTCCGGGCCGTTCGTTGAAGCGCTGTCCCCATCCCGGAAACACCACCGAGCGAATGAACCCGCCGGCCGCGGACTTCGGCCGCAGTTGCGCGTCCACGTGAATCGAGTCGCCGGAGTTGAGCAGCACGCGCGTGCGGCGCGTGTAGTAGCCCTGCCGTCCAACCGACACCTCGTAGCTCCCCACGGGGAATCGCGGTGCATAGAACGGCGTGATGCCGACCGCCTTGATGGGCCCGAGCACTTCGACGCTGCCCCCGAGCGGGGAGCTGTCCACCATGATCGTGCCGGAGTACGGAGCGTCAGCGAAAGAGCGGAGGGCTGTGCAGCTGACGGCCGCTCCGCACACGAGTGCAAGGACGAGTGCACGTCCCGTTCGGTGCGTGAGGATGGGACCTCCTTTTCCTCTGTGGTGCAGGGGAACGCGAGGCGCGAAGTCTAGCGGTCGCGGTTTTCGAGCGTCAACCAATCCGTCCGTCCTCCCTGACGACGCGCACTACACCGAGAAGCGAATCTCCATCACGTCGCCGTCCTGCACGACGTAGTCCTTGCCTTCCACGCGCAGATGTCCCTTCGTGCGCGCCACGCTCGTCGAGCCGTCCGCCACGAGGTCGCCGTACGCGGTCACTTCTGCGCGAATGAACCCGCGCTCCAGGTCGCTGTGAATCGCGCCCGCCGCCTGCGGTGCGAGCGCGCCGGTGCGAATGGTCCACGCGCGCACCTCGTCCGCGCCACCCGTGAAGAACGACTGCAGACCGAGCAGCTCGTACGCGCGCCGAATCACGCGGGACGATCCCGCCTCCCCCACGTTCATCTCCGCGCGGAACGCGTCGCGTTCCTCCTCCGGGAGTTCGAGAATCTCGAGCTCCGTCTGCGCGGCGATGGCTTCGATCGCGGTGCGCGGACCCGGCGTGAGTGCGGCGCGCGCGGCGTCCATGTCCTCCGGCGCGCCCACGTTCACGAGCGCGAGCAGCGGCTTCTGCGACGTGAGTTGGAAGCCGCGCAGGCTGCGTTCCTCGGCGCTCGTGAAGGCCACCTGCCGGAGCGGCGTGTTGGCGTTCAGCGCAGCCGCGGCTTTCTCGAGCGCCGGCTTCTCCGTGGGATCGGCCTGCTTCTTTCCCGACGCGACCTCTTTGCGCACACGCTCCAAGCGCTTTTCGACAATCTCCAGATCGGCCACCAACATGGATGTCTCCATCTCGGAGAGATCTCGCGCGGGGTCGATGCTGCCGGCCGGATGGGGCGCCGCAGGGTTCTCGAACGCCCGCAATACGAGCACCGCCGCGTCCGCGTCGCGGAGCGCGGCGAGCGCGCCCTCCACCGTGGCCGCTCCGCCGATCGTGGCCGCATCCGCGAACTCCACCTGCGCCGGCGTGACCTTGCGCGGCTGGAACAGGCGCGCGAGAACCTGCAGGCGCGGGTCGGGCACTTCGACGACGCCGACGCTCGACTTCTGCTTCCCGCCCTGCGTCGCGGGTGCGGCATGTCCGAGCGTGAGAACGCGGAACACGGTGCTCTTGCCGGAGAGCGGCGCGCCGATCAGTCCGAGTCGGAGCATCGCACTCTAGAGCGCCCGCACCACGAGCGCGGAGTTCTTCCCGCCGAACCCAAAGGAGTTCTTGAGCACGGTGCGCACGCGTGCGGGGCGCGCGACGTTCGGGACGTAGTCCAAGTCGCACTCCGGATCGGGCGTCGTGTAGTTGATCGTCGGGGGAATCGTCTGGTGTTCGATGGCGAGAAGTGCGGCGATCAACTCCGCCGCGCCTGCGCCTCCGAGCAGGTGGCCGATCATAGACTTGGTTGCGCTCACCGGGACGCGGCGCGCGTGATCGCCGAGGACCGTTCTTAGAATGAGCGTTTCCGTCTTGTCGTTGAGCGGCGTGGACGTGCCGTGCGCGTTCACGTAATCGATCTCGGACGGATCGATCCCCGCGTGGTGAATCGCGAGTGACACCGCGCGCGCGGCCTCCGCTCCGTCGGGACGCGGGTTCGTGATGTGGTACGCATCGCACGTCGCGGCGTACCCGAGAACCTCCGCGTACACGCGCGCGCCGCGTGCCTCCGCGCTCTCCAGCGACTCCATCACGATGATCGCGCCGCCTTCTCCCATCACGAATCCGTCGCGGTCCTTGTCGAACGGACGGCTCGCGGCGCCCGGCGCATCGTTGCGCGTGGACATCCCCTTCACCATGCAGAACGCGCCGACCGACGGCGGGGAGATCGGCGCTTGCGATCCGCCCGCAATCACCGCATCCAACTCGCCGTCACGAATCGCGCGGAACCCGTGTCCGATCGCGTCGAGCGATGCACTGCACGCGGACGCGAAGATGAGGCTCGGCCCCGTCAGCGCGAACTCCGTGCTGATGTGACCCGCGCACGCTTCGGGAAACAGGTTGAGCCCCGACTCGATCGTCGCGCCCTTCCAGGACGGGCCGTCCGGTTCCCACTGCGCGACGACGAAGTCGTAATCGAAGTGACCGAGGTTCGTCCCGTACATGACAGCCGCACGACTGCGATCCACGTGCGTCGAGAAATCGAGCGACGCGTCGGCCACAGCCATCTTGGCCGCGCACAAGCCGAAGAGCGACGTCTTGTCCATTCGGCGCGAGAGCTTCGCGGGCATGAACTGCGTGGGGTCAAACCCGTCGACCTCCGCGGCGATCTGCGTCGGGAACGCGCTCGCGTCGAATCGCGTGATGGTGCGCACGCCGCTCCGTCCGGCCGCAAGGCCGTCCCAGAACGCATCTTTCCCCACCCCAATCGGTGCGATGACACCGACGCCGGTGATGGCGACGCGACGGGGCGTGGTCATGACGCTCGGTGATCTCCTCGAATGGTGGCGGCAGATGGGCGAAGCGCTGGACTATAGAGTTCGTCACCGCACGGGTCAACCAACCCGCTACCGACCGACCAGACGGTATCTAACTGCAGTGAAATCATGCACTTATACCGTTGTTTCACTTGACCGGGGACAAACGTGCCGTCTACCGTGCGCCTGTTCCATGACAAGGATGGCGGTCCCGACGACGGAGGTGCAGTTGGATCTTTTCTCGAAGTGCGAGCAGTGGACCGAAGCGCGTGAAGTGAAGGCGCTCGGGCTCTACCCCTACTTCCACGCCATCGACAAGGCCGAGGGCACGGAGGTCGAGGTGCACGGTCAGCGCCTCGTCATGGCCGGATCCAACAACTACCTCGGGCTCACCAAGCACCCGGACGTCCTCCGCGCGTCGCACGAGGCACTCGACGCGTACGGCACGTCGTGCACCGGCTCGCGCTTCTTGAACGGCACGCTGGAGCTGCACGAGGAGTTGGAACGCCGGCTCGCGCTGTTCGCGCGCAAGGAAGCCGCGCTCGTGTTCTCCACCGGATTCCAGGTGAACCTCGGAACGCTGTCCGCTCTCGTGAGCCGAGACGACGTCGTGCTCATGGACCGCGAAGCGCACGCGAGCATCGTGGACGGATGCCGCCTCGGCTTCGGCGAGATCGTGCGGTTCCGTCACAATGACCTGGCCGACCTGGAACGCCGCCTCGCGCGTCTGCCGGAGACGGCGGGCAAGCTCGTCGTAGTGGACGGCGTGTACAGCATGCTCGGCGACCTCGCCCCCCTGCCGGAGATGGCGCAGGTCTGCAAGAGGTACGGCGCGCGCCTGATGGTGGACGAAGCGCACGGCTTCGGCGTGCTCGGTGCGCACGGTCGCGGTGCGTGCGAAGAGCTCGGCGTGGAAGACGACGTGGATTTGGTCATGGGCACGTTCTCGAAGTCGTTCGCGTCCATCGGCGGTTTCGTTGCGGGGCCGCAGCGCATCATCGACTATCTCAAGCACCACGCGCGCTCGCTCATCTTCTCCGCGAGCATGCCGCCGGCGGTGACGGCCGCGACCTTGGCCGCGCTGACCGTGATCGAGACGGAGCACTGGCGCCGTGAGCGCGTCCGCGAGATCGGCCGGCGTGTGAAGGATGCGTTCGTCGAGCGTGGACTGACCGTCGGCGACACCAAGACGCCGATCGTCTCGGTGATCGTGGGCGAGCGGTACGACACGCTGCGCGCGTGGAAGGGCGTCTACGACAACGGCGTATACGTGAACTGCATCGTGGCGCCCGCGACGCCGGCGAACCGGTGCCTGCTGCGCACGTCGTACATTGCGACGCACACGGACGAACAGCTCGCCACGATCGTCGAGGGCGTGTCCGCCGCGGTGCACGCGGTGGTCCCACACACGAACGGCGCATCGGCCCCGCACGCCGCATCCGTGCAATCGACCGTATGACGTCCCGCCCGGACGCAGGGAGCGCGATCCGGGTCATCGAGGTGCAAACCCCGAGGGATCTGCGGCGCTTCACCCGTTTCCCCTGGCAGATCTATCGTGGCGACCCGAACTGGGTGCCGCCCCTGTTGATCGACGTCGAAACGCGGCTCTCCCGTGAGAAGCATCCGTTCTTCCAGCACGCGGAGGCCGCGTACTTCCTCGCCTTGCGCGGGGACGACGTCGTCGGGCGCATCGCCGCATCCGTCGACCGGAACTACAACAAAGCGTGGGACGAAAAGCAGGGCGCGTTTGGGTGGTTCGAGTGCATCGACGATCGCGAGGTCGCGCACGCTCTGCTCTCCACCGCCCGGCAGTGGGTGCGCGTGCGAGGCATGAAGGTGTTTCGCGGGCCTCTGAGTTTTTCCACCAACGACGAGTGCGGACTTCTCGTGGAAGGGTTCGACGAGCCCCCCGCGATCCTTATGCCGTACAACCCGCCGTACTACGCCGCGCTGCTCGAAGGCTGCGGCCTGCAGAAAGCGAAGGACCTGTGGGCGTGGCGCGTGCGCCCCGAACGCGAACCCGACGAGCGCATGAAGCGTGCACTGGAGATCGTCCGCACACGGAAGAACATCACGTTTCGCACGCTCGACATGAAGCGCTTCGCACAGGAAGTGGATCACGTGAAAGCGGTCTACAACGCGGCCTGGGAGCGCAACTGGGGCTTCGTCCCAATGACCAACGCCGAGATGGATCACATGGCGAAGGACCTCAAGCTCGGCGTCGATCCGGAGATGGTGTTCTTCGCCGAGCACGAGGGCCGCGTTGTCGGGTCGATGATCGTGTTGCCGGACTTGAACCAGGCGACGCGTCATGCGAACGGGAAGCTCCTGCCGTTCGGCCTCCTGAAGATCCTGTGGCACAAGCGCCGCGTGAAGTCGCTGCGCGTGCTCACGCTCGGCGTGCTCCAACAGTACCGGCAGCGCGGCATCGAAATGGCGATGATCCTGACCGGGTTCGAGAACGCGGTGCGGCGCGGGTACACCGACTGCGAAATCTCCTGGACGCTGGAGGACAACGTGCGCATCAACCGCCCCATCGAGTCGATCGACGCGGTGCGCACGAAGACGTATCGCATCTACGAAATGCCGGTGTAGCCTCCGCGCATGCGCTCGTCCCCTCCGATCGTCGTTGTCACCGGTGCATCCGGTTTCCTGGGCAGCCACGTCGTGGACACGTTTCGCACGCGCGGCTTCCACGTGCGCGCGCTTCTGCGCCCCTCGTCGCCGCGCCGCTGGCTCGTGGACGCGCAGAACGTACCGCTCCCCGGGGTCACGTTGGTGGACGGCGACGTCACCGACCCCGCCTGCCTTCCCGCCGCGCTGGATGGCGCGGACACCGTGGTGCACTGCGCGGGTCTCCTCGATGCACCATCGCAGGACGCGTTCGATCGCGTGAACGTGCAGGGCAGCGTCCACGTCGCGCGCGCTGCGTCACGCGCGCACGCGCGGCGCCTCGTGTACATCTCGAGCCAGGCGGTCGCGGGCGCGACCCGCACGGGCGTGGCACGCAGCGAAGACGAAGAACCCGCGCCGATCAGCCCGTACGGCCGCTCCAAGTTGGGCGGCGAGCGGGCGTGCTTCGCGGAGGCCGGCGGTGTGGAGGTCGTGTCGATCCGTCCGCCGTCGATCTACGGCCCGCGCGACGAGGCGTTTCTGCGCATGGTGCGGTTGATCGCCTCGCACCTCCAACCCGTGTCGGGGATGCTCGGACCGCAGCGCCGCATCAGCATCGCGCATGTCGACGACGTGTGCGCGGCGATTTGGCTCGGCGCCACACACGCTGCCGCTCCCGGCCGAGCGTATTACGTCACGGACGGCGTGCATCACCCGCTCGAGACCATCACCACCGCGATTCGTTCCGCCCTCCAGACGTGGGCGATTCCGCTGCCGATCATCCTCCCCGTCGTGCACGGAGCACGTGCGCTCTCCCGCGTGTGGACGGCGCTCACGGGACGCGAGGGCCTTGTCACCGCCGGGCACGCGCAGCAACTCCTGGAGGTAGC
>CAZEPH010000065.1:0-9977 GCA_964514075.1 uncultured bacterium
ACGCCTCATTCATCGCCGTCAAGGTCGACCGCGAGGAGCGGCCCGACGTCGATGCTCTGTACATGTCCGCGGTGCAAGCCATGACCGGGCAGGGCGGATGGCCGATGAGTGTGTTCCTCACGCCGGCGGGCGAGCCCTTCTGGTGCGGCACGTATTTCCCCCCGGCTGACGGACACGGGCGACCCGGATTCGCGACCGTGTTGCGTGCACTCGCTGCCGCCTGGACCGATCGACGCGACGACGTCGTGCGAACGAGCCGGCAACTGACCGAGGCGATCCAGAAGGCGGCCGCGCGGCAGGAACCCCCGTCGCCGATGCCGGAGGACGTCGTTCAGCGTGCGGTCGATCAACTGGCGCGCTCGTACGATTCGACGCACGGAGGTTTCGGCACGGCGCCCAAGTTCCCACGGCCGCACGCACTCTCTCTGCTCCTGCGCCACTGGGATCGCACGCGCGATGCGCAGGCCTTGGCGATGGTCGAGGCCACGCTCACAGCCATCGCGCGCGGCGGCGTGTACGATCAACTCGGCGGCGGTGTGCATCGCTATGCCACGGACCGGGAGTGGATGATCCCGCACTTCGAGAAGATGCTCTACGACCAGGCGCTTCTCGCGCGCGTCGCCGTCGACGCGCACCGCGCGACGGGCGCCCCCGCCTACGCCTCTCTCGCACGGAGCATACTCGACTACGTCCTGCGCGACCTGCTCGACGCGGGCGGTGCGTTCTTCTCCGCCGAGGACGCGGGCGAGGTTGGGCGCGAGGGCGAGTTCTACGTGTGGCGTCCGGAGGACTGCCTCGCGGTTCTCGCCGAGGCGGATCTGCCGCTGGCGCTCGCGCGGTGGGGCATCGCGCCGGCGGGCAACTTCGAGGACAACACTACGGTGCTGCACGCCGCGCGTCCGATCGATGACATCGCCCGCGAGTTCGGACTGACGACCGACGACGCGGCGGCGCGCCTGACGCGCATCGCCCGCGAGCTTCTCGCGGCGCGCGGCACGCGGCCGCGGCCGCATCGTGACGAAAAGGTGCTGACCGATTGGAACGGGCTCATGATCGGCGCGTTCGCCGCGGCCGGCGCGTATCTCGACGAACCGCGCTTCGTCGACGCCGCGATCGCCGCGGCGCACGCGATCGGCGCCGTGATGGGCGATGCGCGTTCGCTCGTCCACCGGTACTGCGACGGCGAGGCCGCGATCCCGGCGTTTCTCGACGACTACGCCTGCCTGGCGAGCGGGTTGATCGAGCTGTTCGAGGCGACCAGCGATCCGCGGTGGCTGCACGCCGCGATGCAGCTGGCCGACGAGATGATCGCGCAGTTCTGGGACGAGGCGGCCGGCGAGTTCCGCCACACGAGTGCACGGCACGAGGCACTCGTCGCGCGCGTTCGCGATGCATACGATGGTGCGACGCCGTCTGGACAATCGATGGCCGCCTGGACGTGCGCCCGGCTCGCGCGGTGGACACACGTCGCACGGTACGAGGCCTGTGCGGAGGGCACGTTCGCCGCGTTCGGGTCGACGATCGCGGCCATGCCGTCCGCGTACACCGCGTTTCTGTGCGCGTGGGACGAGTGGGCGGGACCGTCGGAGGAGGTAGTCATCGCCGGGTCGGACGGGCGCGCCGAACTTCTCCGCGCCGCGCGCCGTGCGTGGGCGCCGCGGCGTCTCGTGGTGGATGCGGCAACGGACGCGGGCGCGGGCCGCGTCCCAGACCTCGTGCCGTTCGTGCGCGGACGCACCGCACCGAGCACACACGCCGTGGCCTACGTGTGCCGCGATTCTGTCTGTTCGCTGCCCCTTCGCGACGTGCGCGATCTCGAAACGGAACTGGCTCGCCGGTAACGGAGCTGCGTGATCCGGTTGTCGCGAGGCTCTGCGCCGTGGTAGGGTCGCTGCCCCGCCGAATCGATTCCATCCCCGCCACAAGTGAGGGCTGACAAACTCGTGCGATCGTCCCTGTTTCATCATGCCGTCGTGATGATCGCGTGCGTGCTGCCGGCCGCCTCTCTTGCCGCCACCATTAGGCTTCCCTCGCCTCGATCTGCGCCGGCTCCGGCGTACCGGCAACCGCTCACCGACGCCCAGTCCGTCGCGCGTGGGGGCAGGATGGAGGAGGCCTTCGAGCAGGTGAAGGCCCTTCGCGAGCAGTACCCGCGTGCGATCGACGTCCACATGGCGTACCTGCAACTGGCGTACGCCACACGGCGCGGGCCGGAAACCCAGGCCGAGTACCGCTCCCGCGTCGAACTCCAGCCAACGGATCCGGTCGCGTGTTACATGTACGCCATCGTCGGTCCCGACTCCTCGCGCCGGACGTACCTGCAGCGCGCGATCGCAGCGGATCCGAAGTACGCGCCCGCATACGTGGCGTTGGCCGGCATCGTGATCCACGACACGCCGCCCGACACGTCGCGCGCGATCGAGCACTTGGTACATGCCATCACCCTGGACCCGACCGAGGCGGATCCCTGGTCGTACATCGGGTTCATCCAACTCGCGCGGCGCGACACCGTCACGGCGGCGCGCGCCTTCACGGGTGCGGCCGTCGCGGACACGGCGTGGTGCTACACGGGTTTGCCCGGCGCGGCGAAGCGTCTCGTCGAAGCCGGCGCGCCGCGTGCGGCGCTCGCCCTGCTCGACCGCATTCCCGCCGATCGACCGGATTGGGTCGACTACAACATCGCTCCGACCTACGTGCAGGCCGGTCGATTCGGACAGGCTCTCGCGGTGAACGACCGCCTCCTGAGCACGGCCACGCAGGAAGAACGCGCGTGGTACCTGTACTGCCGCGCGACGCTGCACGCGCAGGCGAATCAGCCCGACTCGGCGTTCGCTGTCTTGAACCGAGCGCTCGACGCGGGCTTTGCGGATAGCACGCGCATCGACAAGGATCAGCAGTGGGGCGTGTATTGGGTCCCGCTCACACAGGATGTGCGCATGACCCGCGTGCGGTCACGCTTGGCGGAGGTCGCCGCCGAGCAACGCCGAGCGACTGCGGGCGCGCGCCGCGCCGCCGTCTTGAGCACCCGCATCGATCAGGCGGTGCCGGCCTTCGGTCTGCGCGAGCCGCTCACCGGGAAGGTCATCTCGTTGTCGCAATACGCGGGGCAGGTCGTCGTGCTGGACTTCTGGGCGACGTGGTGCGGCCCGTGCCGCATGACGATGCCGCTCCTGAGCGACTTCACCAAGGCGCAGGCGGGAAAGAAGGTCGCCGTCCTCTCCGCGCAAATCTTCGAGCGGCAGTCCAACGCCGAGGAAAAGGCGAGCACCATGTTCCAGCAAAACGGATACGCCATGCGCCACATCGTCTCGGACAACGAGGCGGGTGATCTCCTCGGATTCAACTCGATTCCGACTCTCTACGTGATCGGCCCGGATGGGCGTATTGCCTTCAAACACGTCGGCTACTCCCCCACGATGGGAGAGGAACTCGAGTGGCAGGTGGATGCACTGCTCTCGGGTTCGCCGTAATCGATCGTTCAAGGAGCACCTCGCGTGACAGAACTGCTAGTAACCGAGTTGACGCTCGCCGATGCGCGCGCGGAGCGCGCGTTCGTCTCGCTCAAGGAACCGGCCGCCCTCCCGGACGGCTGTCTGCGTCTCGAACGTGCGCGCACGTCCCGTCCGCACACGTACGTGATCCTCTCGTGGTGGACGGATACGGCGCCGCGCAAGGCATTCGAGTCGAGCGGGGAGGTGTGGCCCGGTGCGGAAACGCAGGGCGTGCAGCGCGTCGAGCGAACGGCGTTCGCCATGGCGGCGCAGTCGACCATTCGCGGGTTTTGCGCGGAAGACAATGAGGTCGTTCCCGTGACCGTTCGTCCCGGCGGGGAAACGTGCAGTTATTGCGGCGCCGCGCTGCCTGGTCGGCCCGAAGCGCGCGTGCTCCCGTCTCCCATTCCGCCACTCCCGATCGGCGCCACGCCGGACACGAGCGGCGTGGCGGTCGGCGCGGCGCACGCCAATGCCCTGGACGCCTACTTTAATGCCTGGAACACAACCGATCGAGCTTCACGCGACCCCCTCCTCGCAGCGGCGATCACCGACGACGCGCGTTATCAAGATCCGGCGACGCCGGAGGCGGTCGCGGGGCGCGAGGCGTTCCACGCGTTCATCGACGACATGCAGGCGCGCTTCCGCGGCGTGCGCTTCGAGATGACGCACGCGTACGGCAGCGGCCCGTTCATCACGGCCGAGTGGCGCATGTCTCTCCCGACGCCGAAGGGGGAGTCTCACACTCCGGGCGTCGATGTCCTTCAGATGCACGAGGACGGTCGCATTCAGCGCGTGATCGCGTACTTCGACCGCGGGCCGGCCGTGTGGTCGCTCGCGAACAGGGCGTTTTGACATGAGGATGACGCGTCACATGCACCTGGGGCGGGTGTTCCTGCACCTCGGCGCCGTCCTGCTGCTGGCCGTGGCCGGGGCGTCGTGCAAGAACCCCGTGGAATCGCCCGTCGTCAACCGAGCGCCGGGCATCCGTCTCACGGCGGGACCGACGCAAGGTTCGACGGACAACTACTCCATTCCCTTCCAGTGGACCGCGTGGGACGAAGACGGCACCGTTGCGTTCTTCCTCTACTCCATAGATCTCGCGGACGGTCCGTGGCAACGCACGGACGATCACACCGCGACGCTCGTGTTCAGCGCGACGACGCAACGCGACAGCGTGAACTTCACGGGGTTTCATACCTTCTACGTGAAGGCCGTCGACAACGAAGGCGCGGAATCGGCGGCTGCGTCGATCACGTTCAACGCGCTGACGCAGGCGCCTGAGACGAGGCCGGTCAAGCCGTTGACGATCGCCAACGGGCAGGGCGGGCTGAACTCCCCGTTGCTGGGTGGGCCGTCGCTGCGACTCGAGTGGACGGGAACGGATCCCGACGGCGTGCTCACCACGAAACCCGTTGCGTACATCGTGACGCGCGCGCAGACGACCGGCAACTTCGCCGGTGACTGGGCGAGGGCGCGCGACCTGCTCCTGGGGCCGAACGCCGACACGACGGTCGTTCCAGGAACGACGACATTCGTCAACTTCGATAACCTCTCGACGAGCGAAACAAACGCGAACTGGCTGTTCTGGGTGCGCGCGGTCGACGAAGCGGACGCAGTGGAGCCGTGGCCGCTGAGCCCGAATCACTGGCCGGGCTTTTTCTTCTTCTACTTCGCGCAGCCGCAGCTGCAAGGACCGCTGCTCACCGTGACGAGCGCATCGCTCGGGCAATTCCGCGCACAGGGCGCCGTGCGCGACACGAGCGAGTATGCGTTCAACCGGCCGATCGCCCTGCAGTGGATCGCGGACGCAAGCGACTACGGCGGCGAACTCGACGGGTTCCGCTGGGGCGTGGACGTCGTCGACCTGGCGGACGACACCGATCCCGGATGGGCGACCGGGTGGAACCGACGGCTGCAATCGCTCACAGGTCTCACGTTCACCGATCGCGTCACGCCGATTCACGACGTGGTCATTCAGGCGCGCGACACGAACGGCGCCGTCACGACGCTCCTGCTCCGCCTCAACCTCGTGAACTTCACGTTCGACCGGGACGTGCTCCTGGTGGACGACGATCGCGAGAGCCAGACGCTCCCGAACAACGGCATCTCGCCGACGAACGCGGAGCATCAGGAGATCGTCTCGTCCTCGATCAAGCAAGCGCTGTTCACACTCGGGCGTCCACCCGTCGTCGACGTGTTCGACGTCTTCCCGGACCCGACGCAGCCCAACGTCGTGCGCACACCGCGCCTGGCGGATTTCTCGAGCTACCGCACGATCGTGTGGGACGCCGGCACGCCGCCGAGCAACAACGTGCTGTACAACCTGGCCGCCGTCTCTCGCGGTGTGCCTCTGTCCAAAGCCAATCCGCTCGCGATCTACCTCGAGGCCGGCGGGAACTTGGTGATTTCCGGACTGGCCGGCGCGCGCAGCACCATCCGCGACATCCCGATCTCCGGCATTCAAATCGGACCGGACCAGGGCCTCGTCCCCGGCATCAACAACTTCGCGTACGACTTCTGGCACCTGCCCAACGTGGTGTGGTACGCCCGGACGGATGCGGCGCGGCATGGCCTGCAATCGTGCGCACCGACATCTTGGGCGCAGTCGCACGGGTTCCTCGGCGGCTACCCGCCTCTCGTGTTCAATGCGGACCGCTGGACGCGCATCGCGCGCACGAGCACAGCGGGAGCGGAGGCGCTCGATGCACGCTATCCGGCGATCGAGGCAGGCCAGGATTCCTACGAGCCGCTCTACACGTACGTGTCGTCGGCGGGCTCGCCGGGATCGTCCGGTTCGTTCATGCACGGTCTCGTGAACGCACAGCACTTCCGCCGAGCCCCGGCGGATTCCGGCGAGGACTGGCAGTATCAGGTCGTGTGGGTCGGCTTCCCGCTGTGGCTGATGAAGCAAGACGGCGTGACCGCGATGCTCACCAATTCCTTGCACAGCTTCTTGAGCGACCGCAAGTGGGCGCTCTCGCTCGCACCATCACCCGTGCGCGCGAGCGGTGGGCGCGCCGCATCACCGTAAGTCGGAAGGGCGAATCGAGTGGACCTCCATCAATTCTGGTTCGACGGCCTCGCGCACGCGAGTTACATGTTGTCCGACGGTCGCGATGCGATCGTCGTGGACCCCGCCCTGGAGATCGAGCAGTACCTGGAGGCGGCACAGGAGCGGCGTGTCACCATTCGCGACGTCGTCGAGACCCACGTGCACGCCGACTTCGTGTCCGGTCACGTGGAACTGTCGGAAGCGACCGGCGCTCGCGTGTGGTTCGGGCCGAATGCGCAAACGCAGTTTCCTGCGCACGCGATCGAGGACGGCGTCGAGATCCCCTTCGGCCGCGGCGTGTTGCGCGGCCTCTCGACACCGGGCCACACTCCGGACAGCGTGACGCTCGTGGTCGACGACCTCTCCGGCCGGCCCGTCGCGCTCACGGGCGACACGCTCTTCGTCGGAGACGTCGGCCGCCCGGATCTGGCAGCGGGCGGGTCGATGAACGTGCACGACATGGCGCGCACGCTGTACGCCTCGCTCGTGGAGAAAGTGCTGCGCCTACCCGATGACACGGTGGTGTATCCCGCGCATGGGTGCGGCTCACTGTGCGGCAAGTCGCTTGGAACGGCCCGATCCTCGACGATCGCGGCGGAACGCGCGACGAACGTCGCGCTCCTCCCGGGCACCGAGGACGCATTCGTGCGATACGTCACCTCCGATCTTCCCGTTCAGCCCGCGTACTTCGCCCGCGCCGCGCGAACGAATCGCGGCGGACCGATGCGCCGGGCGGAGTACCTGTCCGCAATTCGCGCGCTGACCCCGGACGCCCTCGCGCGCGAGATCGACGACGGAGCGATCGTCCTCGACACGCGCGACGAGGACGTGTTCGCGCGTGGGCACATTCCCGGTGCGATCTCCATCGCTCTGTGCGACAAGCTCGGCGCGTGGGCGGGGACCGTTCTTCCCGTCGACGCACGCCTCGTGGTGTGCGCCGATCCGGGGACGGAGCGTGCGGCGGCGCTGGAACTGTTGCGGGTGGGTGCGCCCCCTCCGAGCGGTTACCTCGTGAAGGGGTTCGACGCGTGGTGCGAGGCTGGTCGCCCTGTCGAGACGCTGCGCGAATACAGCCCGCGCGACCTGCCACTGGGCAGCGGCGTGACGATCGTGGACGTCCGGTCCAGCGCAGAGGCGGACACGGGACGCATCGCCGACGCGATGCTCGTGCCCCTGACTGAGTTGCCGCGGCGGCTGGGAGAGTTCTCGCCAGAGGCGTCGTACGTATTCGTGTGCGCCTCGGGCTTCCGATCCACCATTGGCGCAACGCTCGTACGGCGCGCCGGCGTGCGCGGCGTCGCAAACCTGGCCGGCGGCATGATGTCCGTCATCGAGCAAACCGGACGAGACCGGCTCGCGTAGAAAGACCTGCTCCCATCGGACCAACGCCCGATATTAAGGTTGCGCCGGGGTCGTCGGCTCGCGTATCCTCCCATCTTTCGCAGGCTTAGGGCCTGAGCTATTGCGCATCACTGCCCGCCTCGAACGCGCACGACATTGTCGCCTCTGCCTCGCACCGTGAACCACCCGCGGGCAACCGATTTGCTCGGCGATCACGGCGACGCCCGCGCGACACACATGCCGTTTATCGATCACCCAACGCCTGTTCACAGCAGGTTGAGAAGGAGAACAACCGCACCATGTCCACGACCGAGGCCCCCTCGAAACCGTCCGTCATCGCGCCGCACGGCGGCACCCTGGTAAACCGTGTCCTGACCGGCGCGCAGCGCGACACCGCTCTCGCCTCCGCCGCCAACCTCCCGAAACTCGTTCTCAACGCGACCCAACTGCAGGACGCCGAGAACATCGCGCTGGGGTTGTTCAGTCCGCTCACGGGCTTCATGACGAAGGCCGAAGTGGATGGCGTTGTCCACAAGATGCGGCTGCCGAGCGGTGCAGCGTGGACGATTCCGATCGTTCTCGACGTGGAACCGGCCATCGCCGACAAGCTGCCCGCCTCCGGCCAGGTTGCGCTGACGGACGAGAAGGGCACGATCTACGCGGTCATGCACGTGAAGGAGAAGTTCACTTACGATGCGAAGACATTCGTCACGAACGTCTTCGGCACCGACGACGAGAAGCACCCCGGCGTCAAGATGACGTACGAGCACAACGGCGTGTACGTCGGCGGCGACATCGACATGCTGCAACTCACGGAGAAGTCGTTCCCCGCGCACTACAAGACGCCCGCCGAGATGCGCGCGATCGTCGCCGAGCGCGGATGGAAGACGATGGTCGCGTTCCAAACGCGCAACGCCCCGCACGGCGGTCACGAGTACATGCAGAAGATGGGGCTGTCGATGTTCGACGGCTTGCTCATCCAGCCCGTGATCGGCCCGAAGAAGCCGGGCGATTTCAAGGACGAAGTGATCATCGCCGCGTACGAGGCGATCATCAAGGAGCGCTATCCGAAGGCGCGCACAATCCTCGCGATCCTTCCGTTCGCGATGCGCTACGCCGGTCCGCGCGAGGCGATCTTCCACGCCATCGTGCGCAAGAACTTCGGCTGCTCGCATATCGTGATCGGTCGCGACCACGCGGGCGTCGGCAAGTACTACCACCCCGAGGCCGCAATCGAGATCTTCCAGCACTTCCCGGATCTGGGGATTCAGCCGTTCACCGTGCATGGAAACTTCTTCTACTCGAACCGCCTCGGCGAGTTGGTGAGTGAGCGGACGAGCGACGAGGACCCGAACGACGGCGAGTCCTTCAGCGGGACGATCGTGCGCAAGATGCTCACGGACGGAAAGACGCCGCGCCCGGAGGTCTTCCGCCCCGAGGTCTTCGCCGTTCTGAAGCAATTCGGCGACCCGTTCGTATCGTAAGACCACCCCATCGTCGACTGTCCCCTATCGGAGGAATGGAGTGAGCGAGAAGCGGAAGCTGATGGTGATCGGGCTGGATTGCGCGCCGCCGTCGTTGGTGTTCGACAAGTGGCGGAAGGACCTCCCGACGATCAACAAGATCATGAGCGAGGGAGTGTACGGACCGCTGCGCAGTTCGGACCCGCCGATCACGGTGCCGGCGTGGATGACGATGCTCACGAGCAAGAACCCGGGCAAGCTCGGGTTCTATGGGTTCCGCAATCGCAAGGATTACTCGTACACGTCCGCGACGACGGCCAACGCGCGCGTCGTCAAGGAGCCGACGGTGTGGGACATCATCGGCAAGCGGAACATGAAATCGATCCTGCTCGGCGTACCGCAAACGTACCCGCCGAAGCCGATCGCCGGTCACATGGTGACGTGCTTCCTCACGCCCGACACGACGGTCGACTACACGTACCCGCAGTCGCTCAAGGCGGAGATCGAGGGTTTGGTCGGCGAGTACATTCTCGACTGCAAGGACTTCCGCACGGAGAACAAGCAGTGGCTCCTCGACCAGATCCACGAGATGACCGAGAAGCGCTTCAAGGTCGCGAAGCAATTGAT